>JALFMW010000125.1 GCA_022782605.1 Clostridium sp.
TTAATGGCCTTAGTGAAAATTTCAAATTTAAATAAAGTAATGAAGTTTGAAATATCCTATTCAGCCATAATTGATACCAGCTGTATATTTATTGCGATACTAATAATAGTCTTTATAAAAGAGTATATAACTTTATTGAAAACAGATATTAGCAAACTTATTAATGCAACTCATATATATCAAAGTGATAATAGTAAAAATAAGACTTTACAAGGATTATTAGGACTTATAATTATTTTATTAGCTTATGTATTAATAATTTATTATAAAAAATTTAATATAATGTTTGCAGTAGCAATTATGGCAACAGTGATTATGGTTATACTTGGAACAGTATTATTATTTAAAGGATTTTTCACATTTATAGTTGGGAAATTAATTGATAATAAGAATTTTTTATACAAAAACACAAATATAATAAGTTACAACAACATTATCTTTAGAATTAGAGATAATAATAAAGTTTTAGCTCAAATAACTATTTTAATAACATGTTGCTTAACAGCTTTAACAGTTTCACTTGCCACAAGAACCATATTTACAGACAGTAAAAAGGATGATTATCCATACAGCATAATGTATGAAGGCAATTTAAATGATAAGGTAGTTGAAAAAGCTTTAATACAAAGTAAAGAAAAAATAGATTTTAAATTAGACACAAAAATAATACCATTAAAAACTAAATTAGCTTATATAAATGAAGCTGATTTAATATCATATTCACAAGTTAAGAAAATTTTAAATTATAGAAATTTAGATAATGAAAATAAGTTTTTAGAAACAGATTTAAAAAATAATGAAGCTATACTTCTTATACCAAAATCTATGATTAATGCATTTAATTTTAATGTTAATATTAATTTAGGAAATGAAAAAATTAAGATAATAGATTCATACTCTATGAATTTATTTGGAAGAATGAGAAATGATCAAGGTACAATAATTGTAAATGATAATACTTATAATACCTTGAAAAAACAATTAAAAGAAAAGGAAATAAATATATCTTCAATAACTCTTAAAAACTTTGATAATAGTAAAGAAATATCAAGATATATAAAAGAAAATAGTAAACTTCAAGTGTATAGTGTAGATAATTTTGATGATAGTAGTTATAGTTTTATTAATGCCATTTACTTTATAGGTATGTTTTTAGCATTGGTATTTATATTATCAGTGGGAAGCATAATGTATTTTAAATGTATATCTGATGCGAGCAAAGATAAAGAGAGATTTGATACTTTAAGAAAAATAGGAACAAGTGAGGAATATATAAACAAATCGATTTATAAACAAATAGGAATATTCTTTTTATTCCCTGCAATAGTTTCTATAATTCATAGTGCAGTTGCAAGTTATGCCGTAACAAATTTATTCAATCAAGATTGGAAAATGACAATGTTAATTATAACCATATTATTTATAGTTATTTATACAATTTACTATTTAATAACTGCTAGAAAATATATATCTTTAACTAAATAAATTAAATAAAGTTGTATCAAAATAATGAAACAATTATTTTGATACAACTCCTTTTATTCATATAATTTACTTATTTTCTAATTTATGTAATCTTTCATGTATATCTATGATTTCATCAGCTAACATTTGATAATTCATAGTATTCATAAGATGATCCTGTGCATGAATTAAAACAACACTTACATCTGTCTTATTTCCAGATGCTTCTTGTTGAATAAGCTGAGTTTGACACTTATGAGCTTTATTAACTTCATCTTTAGATTCTTTTAATAATGCTCTTGCCTCATCTATATTTCCAGCCTTTGCTTTACTTATAGCTTCAAAGGCCATTCCTTTTGCATTTCCTGCATATCCTATTATTTCAAATGATAGTTCAAATATTTTTTCGTCCATACTTAAAATTCCCCTACTTATTTCTTAGCAAGCTCTATTGCTCTATCTAAAACTGCCTTTCCATTACAAGTTCCATAGTGCATCATATTTATTACTTCAACAGGAACGTTATACGGCTTAGCTATTTCTGTAGCTTTATCTAGCACATATCTAACTTGAGGTCCAAGTAAAACTACATCACATTTAGATATTTCCTCTGATAAATTTGCCTCTGGTATAGCCCATATTTGTGCTTCTATATTATTTTCTTTAGCAGCTGCTTCCATTTTAGTAACTAATAAACTAGTAGACATACCAGCTGAACAAGCTAACATTATTTTTATCATAATAAACTCCTCCAAATAACTCTATTTAATTCCGTATATTTTTTATATATTATCAATTATTATTTTAAATATACAACAATTTTTTACTTAAAACAACAAAAAGTTCGTTATTTCTTATAAAAAAACATGTTTTTAACTTTGAAAACATGTTTTTTATGCTCTGAAACTATTTAAATTAATAAATAATACATTTATACTAGAATAAAACACGAACTAAATACTGATTTCACTCATAAAACATTCAAATATAAGAATGAGTTCTGAGAAAAATGTATCTGGTGGATTTTTAAGTTTAGAAAACTCATTTTTACCTTGAATAATAATAGGTAATGTTGATATTTTTGCTATTTTAGAATTAGCATTTCCAACAAAACTTATTACTTCGATATGGTTTTGTTTTGCTTGTTCTATAATCTCAATTAAACTTTTAGTTTCCCCAGAACTAGATATGGCGAGTATTAAAACTTCATCTTTTTGCTCTTTAGTAAGAAGTTGAAGATGTGCATTTGCAATACTTCTATATCCATTTATTGACAATCTCTCATTCATATAATTTGCAATTGTTTGAGATATTCCTGTACTTACAAACATTATAAGCTTATTTTCATACTTTTTTATAAGCTTTCTAAAAGCTTCTAGATTATTCTCTATTTGCTTGTTTGTATTAGTATATATGTCTATATTGGTTTCAATATCATTAATTTGATTAGAATATGTAAAGTGATATATCATATCTGAATATCCTTCAAAATTCAGCTTTTTACATAGTTTATAAACTGTTGTTGTAGAAGTATAATTATCCTTTGCAACCTTACGAATACCAATTTTTTTTAGATTAGAAATATTTCTATACAAATAATTTAAGATAGACTTTTCGGTATCATTTAGTTTGTATTTTTCACACAAATACTTTAAATCCATATATAATATCACCTCTTAGTAAGATATTATATATAAAAAATATATAAAGGTAAATAAATGAAAGGACAATAAATTATGGAAAGTAAATTTATTCAAGATCCATGGGCTAGAATTACTACTCGTAATGGATTACCTGCAGATGAAGTAATTTCTTCTCTTCAAAAATGCATAAGAAGAGGTATGGTGGAAGAAGCTTGTCAATTCGCTTATGAAATGTATATAACTTCTCCTCAAATGGAAGAAAAATTATGGAGAAGACTTCTAACTATAACTGTTGAAGATATAGGTATGGGTGATGTTAATGCTCCTATACTTATAAATACTTTAAATGAATTACGTAAAAACTTTTCTTATGCTGATGGAGATAGACCAATCTATTTCATACACGCTATAAGATATCTATGCGCTTGTCAAAAAGATCGTTCAAGTGACTTACTAAAAAATATAATGATGAAAAGTTTTGCCATGGGATTTGTCCCTGAGATACCTGACTTTGCTTTAGATAAACATACAGTAAGAGGGGCTGAAATGGGAAGAGATTCTTTCCACTTCTTAAATGAAGCAAGTAAAGTTATTCCTCAAATGGAAGTAGATAATGATTACAAAGAACGTTATGCTAAAATATTAGAAACTTACAAGCCTGAAGAAGCTGTTGATTCTGCCTTCAAGTTTAATCCTTGGCAAGAATAATATAGATTGAGAATAATATAAATATAGGGGAGATTTTTATTATATGAATTCGAATACATTACTTGAAAAATTAGATAAAATATTATCGCCTATCGGTGTAAAAGTTGGTAATCAAAGACACCTAAAGGCAATTTCATCTGGTATGATGATGACTTTACCATTAATAGTTGTTGGTTCATTATTTTTAATAGTAGCCAATCCACCAGTAAATCCTGATTTAGTAGATCCTAGTACTGCTAATATATTCATGAAATTTATGTTATCATGGAAAGAATTTGCAGTTAATAATTATCAGACTTTAACAACTCCATATAATATGACTATGGGTATTGTTGGTATGATGTCTGCATTTGCCATAGCTTACTGTTTAGCTGGTGAGTATAAAATGAAATCAGCTATGTCTGGACTTATAGCTACAGCAATGTTCTTAATGATATGTGCTCCTAGTGTTGATGGTGCAATAAGTACTTCATACTTAGGTGCTGATGGTTTATTTGTTGCTATAATAATAGGTTTAGCTACTGTTGAAATAACTAGATTTGTTGAAATTCGTGGATGGCAATTAAAGTTCCCTGATACAGTTCCACCAGCAGTTACAGCATTTGTAAACTCATTATTACCATTATTATTAAATATAATCGTTTTATATGGATTAAATATATTAGTAATTACAAATACTGGTGTAGGTATACCAGAAACTATTACAAAAATATTAACTCCTGCATTATCAATAGTTGATAATATATGGGGATACATAGCTATAATAACTTTCAGTAATGTTCTATGGATATTAGGTGTAAATGGTACAAGTATAATATTCCCAATAGTATTTGCCTTAGGAATTCAAAATACAGGACTTAATGCTGAGTTAGTAGCTCAAGGTCAAGATCCGACAATCGCTATGAACCTTCAAATGTTCAGATATGCTATTATGGGTGGTGCTGGTAATACCATAGGTCTTACTTTACTAATGATGAGAAGTAAATCTACTCATTTAAAATCTCTAGGAAGACTTGGTATAGTACCTGGTATATGTGGTATAAATGAGCCAATTATATTTGGGGCTCCAATAGTATTTAACCCAATACTTGCTATACCATTTATAGTTACTCCAATAGTTACTGTTGGTCTTGGATATCTAGTACAAGTTATGGGATTTGTAACACCTGGATATATGGTTGATCCATCATTTACACCATTCTTTGCTCAAGCGTATTTATCTGCTATGGACTTTAGAAATGTATTATTTGTATTTGCACTAGTATTAATAGGTACTGTGATATACTATCCTTTCTTTAAAGTTTATGAGAAAAATATGTTAGCTCAAGAAAATGGTTCAAATTCTCAATCTATTGCATAATAAATAATATTAAAATGGCCTATCTAAAAATAAAAAGATAGTTTTACAAAAAGAAGGGATGAACTCCTATTGAGTTCATCCCTTTTGTGTACTGATTTGTTTAATAAATTTATCTCATCATAGTATATGTCATATATCCTATATAAAGCAAAATAAAAATATAGCCATGTATTTTTGTAAGAGAGTTGCTTTTTTTAATAAATAAATACAAAAGTACAGTTATAATTGTCATAAATATAATATCAATTAGAGAAAATCTACTTATAGTAAGGGGAGTAATAGTAGAAGCTAAACCTATTATTAATAAGATATTAAAAATATTAGAACCAATAATATTTCCTATGGCAATCTCAGTTTCGCCTTTTTTTGTAGCTACTACAGAAGTAACCAGCTCTGGAAGAGAAGTACCCACAGCTACAATAGTTAAACCAATTAAGTTAGCGCTCATACCAAGACTAGTAGCTATTTTTGTTGCGCAGTCAACAACCATATCACCACCACATACGACACCAATTATACCAACAGCACTAATTAATATAGTTTTAAAGATAGATATATCTTTAATCATTTCCAATTCAGCTTCAGCAGTTGTGGCAGCTTCAGTTACTAATTCATTATCAGTATCTTTAGTACTTTTTATTGTAATTACTAAGAAGTAAGTAAAACAAATAAGAAATGCTACACCTTCTATTCTACTAATATTTGAATTAAGGCTGAACAATAACAATAAAATACATGAAATTATTAATAAAGGAGTATCTTTTTTGATAGTATTTTTTTTAACAGGAAGTGTTGATAAAATAGATGAAATACCAAGAACTAAAAGTATATTAAAAAAATTTGAACCAACCACATTGGCAACACTTATATCATTTTGACCGGCTAAAGAAGATACAATACTTACAGCAGCTTCAGGAGCTGAAGTACCCATGGCAACTATTGTAAGACCTATAATCATGGATGGAACATTGAATTTTTTTGCCATAGAGGATGTGCCTTCTACGAAAAAATCAGCTCCTTTTATAAGGAAAATAAAACCTATAATTAAAAAAATAAATATCATATGAACCCCTCCTAAGCTTATACCTATTATATTATTTTTCATATTTTATGAATAAATCTAATAAAAAAGTAGCGATAAAATTAATTTTATCACTACTTTAAATGCTATTTAATATAAAGTTTTCATTATCTGATAATAGTATATACCATATAGACTATGTAAATTGCAACTAAAATAATACCTTGTTTTCTCACAAGAGAATTATTCTTTTTCATAAATAAATATAAAAGAATAGTTATAAGAACCATAAATGCTATATCAAATAAAGCAAACATACTTATAGTAATAGGCTTTATAGATGTAGCTAAACCTGAAACTAGTAATATATTAAATAAATTTGAACCTATAACATTACCTATAGCAATTTCAGTTTCGCCCTTTCTTATTGCAACTATAGATGTAACAAATTCAGGTAAAGATGTACCTACAGCAACAATAGTTAAACCAACTAAATTAGCGCTCATGCCAAGAGTAGTAGCTATTTTTGTTGCCGAATCAACGACCATATCACCACCTAATATAATACCTGCTATACCTATTACACTTAATAATATAGTTTTTGGAATTGAAAATTCTACTACATTTTCTACTTCAGCAGTTATGGCAGCTTCTTCTTCACCATCAAGAGCATTATTTTTAGCATTCTTAACAGTGTTTATTAAGAAATAAATAAATAGTCCTAAGAATATTAGTCCTTCAACTCTACTTATCCTCAAATTAATTCCAAATAAAAATAGTAAACCACTTACAATCAATAAAAAAGGAGCATCTTTTTTTATTGTATTTTTTTCAACAGGTAATGTAGCTATTATAGATGAAACTCCTAGTACTACAAGAATATTGAAAAAGTTTGAACCCACAACATTGGCAACACTCATGTCGTTTTGACCAGCCAATGATGAAGTAATACTTACAGCAGCTTCTGGTGCACTTGTTCCCATAGCAACGACTGTAAGTCCTATTACCATGGCAGGAACATTAAATTTTTTAGCTATTGAGGCAGCGCCTTCAACAAATAAGTCAGCTCCTTTTATAAGGAAAACAAAACCAATGATTAAAAATATAAATGACATTTTTATTCCTCCGAGTTTAATTAAAATAATTTTACTGATATTATAGGATACCACAAAAACTATATATTTACAAAAATATAAAGAAATTACTTAAAGAAAAAATACTTAAATTTACCTGATTTTATGATGAATAATTAAATAGGTTTCTGGTTAAAAGAAAATAAACTGTCCATAAAAATAGACAGTTTATTTTATGTAACTTTTCACTTAAGGATTCATAATCATTGAACCATTAGAACCTATTATTTGAACTTTATTCAACCCTTCAGGATTAACTATATATTCTACATTTATGAGAAAAATTATTCCTTTTGACAAAAATTATATCTATTTTGAACAAAGGTAATTATTAGAAAATATAGTTGTTTTTACTATTTAGGAATTGATTTTTTTCTGTATAATCTGATGCCAGTTATAATAAAAGCTATAAAACAAAGTGAAAATGATACTAAAAAAGCTATATGCATTCCATATAAAAATAAATCATCTCTTCCATCGATATACCCATTAACTTTATATCCAGCTTTTTGAGTCATAGAAGAATAAAGTATAGTAGTTGATAGAGAAAGTCCAGTTACCATACCAATATTTCTAGCCAAAGAATTTATACTTCCTGCAATACCTAAATGATTATGCTCAACAGAAGACATAATGATTGAATTATTAGGTGATTGGAATAATGCTACTCCAGTTCCTGCTAAAAGAGTTAAAATGACTAAGTAGGAGATGGTTGTTTTTAATCCTATAAGAATGAATAAAAGTTGTGAAATCGAAACTATAAAAAGTCCTAAGAAAGTTAAACCTTTAGCTCCTATCTTATCTGATAAAGCTCCACTAATTGGTGCGACAATAACCATAGCAATAGGAACACACATAAGTATAAATCCAGACATTAAAGAAGAAAGTTTCAAAGTATCTTGTAAATAAAAAGGAAGTAATGTATTCATAAATAAGTTAGATGAAAAAATTAAAACTGCACAAGTAAGTCCTACTGAAAATGATTTATTATTAAAAATAGTTAAATCAATTAAGGGATTCTTTGCTCTTTTTTCTCTAAATATAAATCCTACAAAAGAGCATACTGCAATAATAAATAATATTATTATAGATAACTTAGTAAAACCTATAACTTGACCAATAAAAATTCCCATAAAAAGTGAAATAATGAACATGTCAAAAAGAATAAACCCTAAATAATCTAGATTTAAAGGTATATCTTTCTTCTTTGATTTTGGAAAAACAAAATATCCAAGAACAAATGCAAAGATACCTATTGGTATATTAATTAAAAATATATAATGCCAAGTGTATTTTTGAATAATAACGCCACCAATGCCTGGACCAGCAATACTTCCTAAAGAAACAAAACTTCCAAGAACACCAAGACTGCGTCCTCTCATTTCAGGAGGGAAGTTTTCCGTAATAATTCCGTAGTTAGTGGCCATGGTCATACTAGCACCAGTTGCTTGAATGATTCTTGATATTAAAAGCATTTCTAAAGTAGAACTTATTCCACAAAATAATGATCCCATTATAAAAATTAGAGTTCCTATTTTAAATATTTTTATTTTTCCAATGGTATCGCTGATTCGACCCCAAAAAATTAGCAAACAGCATATTGTAATCATATAAACAGACACAATCCACTCAGCTTCATTCATGCTGATTGCTAAATCTTTAGACATGGTTGGCATAGCAATATTAACAATACTACCATCTAAAGTTGACATAAATGTAAATAAGCAAGTTGCAATTAAAATTAGCCACATATTATTATGCTTAATTGAATCATTGGTGTTTTGTGACATTTTATCTCTCCTTTGATTAGTATTTTATAGAAGTTAATCATAATTATTATTGCCAGAATAATAAAAATAATTGTTTTATTTACAAAAAGAGAGATGTGTGTAAATTTATTTACATAAATGTTTATTAAAATTTAAAGCAATTAATTTATTATAAGCATTCCAAACTTCCTGATGAATTTCTTGTTTTATTTGAAATCCATTTTCACCATACAAATAAATACGTTGTAAATCTCCAACCATAATACTTATAAACTCATCTTTAGAAATTTCACCATTAGTATAAAAATGGCAGTATTCTTCATAAGTATATTTAGGGGAAGTGATAATAAATTTAATTTCAGGCCACTGTTTTTTGATAGTAGCAAATGTCCTTCTTTCTCTATAGGGTTTATCAACTACCAAAAAAGAGGAGGGATGTAGGTTTAATTTATTTAAGAGCTCTTTAGTTTTACTGATATTTTCTCCCGTATTTGTAGCTTTATTTTCTATGATAATTTTATCTTTAGGAACACCCATATTAATGGCAATTTGAGCAAACTTCTCAGCTTCAGTCATATTCCAAAGCTCTTTAGTAATTCTACCAAAGCCACCTGTAAAAATAATAATATCTCCATATCCATCTAAGAAAAGTTCAGCGCATCTTTTAGCAACATTTAAATCATGGCTACCAAATCCTAAAATAAGATCACACTTTTTAATTTTTTGATTTAAATTATGATAATTCCATAAAACTTTACCGTAATAATCTATATTCATAATACCTCCTATATAAATTTTTATTGTTAAATAAGTATACTAGAAAAATTAGATTAGATAAATAAAAAAGATATAGAATAGTAGTACTTGATAATTGTACTAACTATTCTATACCTATAAACTATATCTAACTTAAATATTTTTTATTATGAAATTCTTTTAGTTTCATGGACATTGTTTTCTCTATTTATTTTAAGTATAGATGAACAAGCTATTAATAATCCACCATAAGCAATTATGGCAAATACTATGGAAGAAATCCAAGCATATGTCCATCCTGTTTTTTCTAAAATAATACTAAATATTGGAGTACCAATGGCAAATCCTACAGCGAAGAATAATTGTATTATTCCTAGTATAGCACCATAATCTCTATCTCCAAATAGAGAACTTGTCATATATGATGGACCCATTACATAAGAGAACATTGATACACCAAATGTAAGTGTAAATAAATATCCAAGGGCATTTATATCGCCTACAAATAATAAACATAAACCAGCTATAACAACTAGAGTGGCTGCAAGAGCAAAACATTTAGTTAAGCCTAACTTATCAAAAAGTACTCCACCTATAAGATTACCAAATATTGAGAATAGACCGAACATAGATGCTAATAAAGCAGCTGATATTAATAGTACTCCAGATGCTTCTAAGCTTTGGAAGTAAGCTATAAATTGTAGGGCGAATCCACTAACATAGAAACCTACAAATATGAAAGATGCAGCAATTATCCAAAACTGTGGCATTTTAGTTGTTTCACCTATTGTATATCCCCAACTTACATGATGGGCAACATCTTCTTCGCCTTTAAGTTTTTTCTTTGGAACATTAGCAGCTAATTCAGCTTCTGATTTAGGCATTCTTACTAATAATATAGAGATTAACAATGAACCAATTAATGCTATTAGACCAAATCTTAAATAAGCTCCTTTATATCCAATTGCAGGATCATTTAACCATTTACCAGCTAAGGTTTGAAGAACTATATTACCTATACCACCACCGCAAAAGGCTATACCTAGTGCAGTACCTTTATTAAATTTAAACCAAGCATTGATAAGTGTTGGAACACCTATAGCAGAAACAATTGCATTACCAACTTGAACTATGGCAGCTATTGCATAGTAAGCATATAATTTATTTCCAGCAACTGAATATGCCATAAATCCAGCTCCTACAAATATGGAACCAATTATAAATAAAATTTTAACATTAACTTTACTAAATAGTTTTCCTATGAAAGGAGAACATATTGCAGATACAAAAGTACCTATAGTAAATATTAGTGTAAATGAAGCATAACTAAAGCCTTCTCCATTTACAACATAATTTGTAAAAGTAGGGGGCAGATTAGATGCCACTCCAAAAGGAATTGCTTGAATAAGTAAGCAAGCTATAACAATTACCCATCCATAAAAAAATTTATTTTCTTTGTTACTCTTAGATGAATTCATACCTAAATTTCCTCCTAATTATTTTTATAAACTACATTTTAATTTTGATAGTTTTATATACATTAATTAAATATTTTTTGAATTAATGTATAGATAAGGCATATGCAAATTTTATATTAGTTATTAGGCCTACTAAAATTAAATATAAAAATCATTGTTATCATATATTGTTTCAAAAGTTAAAATTTTTATTATAAAAATTTTAAAGATATGTTATATATAAGATATTTTTTTTATTTATTTGATAAGTTTATATATATTTGAATGACATATGTCATTTGATATAATAATATTCATATGATAAGTTCTAATTAGCATATATACAGGAGAGAAAGTATGAATAATATTGACAAAGTTATTAGATTTATAAAAGAAATAGAAAACTTAAAATCAGTTACAAGGACTGCTTGGACTAAGACTGGTCGTAGAGAATCAACAGCAGAACATTCTTGGAGACTGGCAATGTTGTTAATGGTCTTAAGTGATGATTTTAAAGACTTAGATATTGATAAAGCTATAAAGATGAGTTTAGTTCATGATTTAGGTGAACTTTATGATGGGGACATATCAGCCAAATTACAAAATGACAATGACAATAAAGCTGAGATGGAAGAGAAGGCTATGAGAAGAATGTTGACAATACTACCAGAAAATTTGGCTGAAAATATTTATGACTTATGGAAAGAATATAATGAATGTTCTACAAAAGAGGCAAAATTAGTAAAGGCAATGGATAAACTTGAAACAATAGTACAGCATAACCAAGGAAATAATCCAGAGGACTTTGATTATGAATTTAATTTACAATATGGAAAGCAGTATTTCATGGATAATGAGATTTTAGAATATATGAGATATATAATTGATGAAGATACGAAGGAAAGTGTAAAATTAAAAGAAAAGAATATAAATAGATAGGATAAAAGAAAGTACCAGATTAAATTCTGGTACTTTTTTGTATAAATTAATTGGTTGTGATAATGATATGGAATACTTTGAATAATTTTTTTTTTATTATAGAAAGTCAATTATTTATGAACTACTATTAAACCGAAGAAAATAAAATTTAATTAAATATGTTTTAGGTTCCATTAGATTAAAAGGGAAAGAGGTGAAATTCCTCTACAGCCCCCGTTACTGTGATGTGGACGAAACTCAATATACCACTGTGAAATTTTTGCTAAATGAATAGATATGAGGGTAGCAAATTTTATGGGAAGGTGAGGAGTAGGATGAAGCTAAGTCAGGAGACCTGCCTGAAATATAAAAAAATAGTTTCTTCGGGGTGAAGGAAATATCTTATTGATAAATATTTTATAATTAAAATGAGATATAAAACCTAACCTTAGTGTTAGTTTTTTTATTGGTTTTAATTATTATAATATGTCTATATTAAAATTACTATAAATAGTATTTATATAGTTTAACAATAAGGTATATTCAAATAATAAATTAAAGGAGATGAATTAAGAATGAAGAAAAGAAATCTAAAATGGTCATTAATAGGTGCATTTATGTTAATGGCCACACCAGTAATGTCAGATGCAATGCATATTATGGAAGGTTTTTTACCTGTAAACTGGGCAATAATTTGGTGGGTAGTATTTATACCATTCTTTGTTATTGGATTAAAAAATATTACGAAAATAGTTAAAGAACAACCTAAAAAGAAGCTATTATTAGCTTTATGTGGAGCTTTTGTATTTGTACTGTCTGCACTAAAAATTCCTTCTGTAACAGGAAGTTGTTCACATCCAACAGGTGTAGGACTTTCAGCGATATTATTTGGGCCTAGTGCTACTGTTGTTTTAGGAACTATAGTTTTATTATTCCAAGCATTATTATTAGCACATGGTGGATTAACAACACTAGGAGCAAATGCTTTTTCTATGGCAGTTGTAGGACCACTTGTTTCTTTTGGAATTTGGAAGTTATGTAAAGATAAAATGGATAAAAAAGTAGCTGTATTTTTAGCTGCAGCTTTAGGCGATTTATTAACATACACAATAACATCTATACAATTAGGTTTAGCATTTCCTGATCCAACTGGAGGAGCTATATTATCTGTAGTTAAATTCTTAGGAGTATTCTTTGTAACTCAAGTACCAATAGCAATAGCAGAAGGATTACTAACAGTAATAGTTTATAACTTCATAGCAGAAAATGAAGAAAGAGAGGTGCTAGCATAATGCAAAATTCAGTATCAAAAAAATCAAGTAGTTCAAAATTAACAAGTATATTATTATTAATTGTATTGGCTATAGTTGTGATTCCTCAAGTAATACACAAAGATGCCGAGTTTGGTGGTGCTGATGGAGAAGCAGAAGGATTAATAACTGAAATTAATCCAGAGTATGAACCATGGTTTAGTAGTTTATTTGAACCAGCTAGTGGAGAGATTGAAAGTTTATTATTTGCTAGTCAAGCGGCTTTAGGTGCTGGAATTGTGGGATATTATATAGGAACAACTAAAACAAAGAGAAAAATACGAGAAGAAATGAAGGAAGACGTTGTAAATGGTAATAGATGATTATGCTTATAATAATAAATTATCAAAAGTAAATCCTAATAAAAAATTTGCTATAGGTATATTTTTTCTTTGCTTATCATTGGTAAATCCTTATAAATATATATCAGCAATAATTATTATTGAAATGAGTGTTACTATAGTTTTTATTGCTAAAATTCAATTAAAGGACTATATACATTTTATAAAAATACCTCTTACATTTTTATTAATTAGTATAGCTATGATTATGATTAATTTTACTAAGAATTCAGAAATGTTGTTACATAGTATCAAAATAGGTAGCATATATATTGGGGTATCAAATGAATCAATTAATAGTGCATTACATTTATTTTGTAGATCTTTATCATGTTTAACATGTATTTACTTTGTAATGCTTACTACTCCTTTTAATCAGCTTATTTTCATATTAAAAAAGCTGCATTTACCAGATGTATTTTTAGAATTATCTTTACTTATGTATAGATTTATATTTATCTTTATGGAAGAAGTATCAGATATAAGAAAATCACAAGAATTAAGATTTGGTTATATTAACTTAAAAAATGGATATAATTCCTTTGGATTATTAGTAAATATGTTATTCAAAAGAATGATGATTAGATATGATGAAATGAGCATAGCTTTAGATATGAAGTTATACGATGGTACATTTCATATTGTAGAGGAAGATTAAAATGTTTAAAATAAATAATTTAACATATAAATATGACAAAAATAGAAAAGCATTAGATAATGTTACTATGGATTTTGATAAAGGTGATATTATTGGAATAATAGGTTCTAATGGTTCAGGAAAATCCACATTATTTAATAATCTTATGGGAATTCTAAAAGCTACAGAAGGAGAAATACTATACAAAAACAATAGACTTAAATATAATAAAAAAAGTCTTTATAACTTAAGAAAAGAAGTTGGTATAGTTTTTCAAGATCCAGATAAACAAATTTTTTATTCTATGGTATATGATGACTTGGCATTTGCTTTGAGAAATATCGGAATGGATGAAAAAACTATAAAGAAAAGAATTCATAAAGCTTTAGAAGCAGTTAATGGTGAAGATTTTATTGCTAGACCAGTACATAGTTTAAGTTTTGGTCAGAAAAAAAGAGTGGCAATTGCATCAGTAATAGCCATGGAAAATGAGCTAATTCTTTTGGATGAACCAACTGCAGGTCTAGATCCTGAAAGTACAAGGGCTATAGTAGATATAATTAAGTCAATGCATGAAAAAGGTAAGAAAATAGTAATTACTAGCCATGATATGAACTTAATTTATGATATATGTGATTATATATATGTATTAAATAAAGGAAAAATAATTAGTGAAGGAAAAACGTCAGAAGTGTTCGTAAAAGAAGATAAAATTGAAGAGGCTGGCTTAGAACTTCCATGGCTTGTAAAACTTAATAAAAATATGAATCTACCTTTGTTTAGAAAGGAAGAAGATTTATATGATTATTGGATTGAAAATTTTGGAGATAATCTGAAAATAATAGCAAAATAAAGTTACAATAGATAATAATATAAAAATCCATATTTTTCATAAATATGGATTTTTTCTATGTTTTTATAAAATTAATATGCTAAATCTACTTATAAATCTTGAAAAAATATTTTTATTTATAAAAAAATAATATAAAAACAAGTAAAATTCTGTTACAATATGTTTTAATACAAATTATATATATAAAAAGAATTAATATATTTTTTATAGTAATAAAAATAACTATAATATAACATAAGAAGACTTTTTATAGTATATATTAAAAAGAAAAAACAAAATAAATAAGTTGATTTAGGTTTTCTAAGGAAATTAATAGGGAAAAAGGTAAAAGCCTTTGCAGCCCCCGCTACTGTGAAACGGATGAAATCATTAATAACCACTATCTTATTTTAAGATGGGAAGGAATGAGAGTAAGTTGATGTTGAGCCAGGAGACCTGCCTAAATTGATTATTACAAAAAAGTCTCGGGGTGAAGATTTTATTTATATTAACATATAGAGAAATCCCAGCTTTTCAGGCTGGGATTTTTTGGTAATTATTTCTTTTTTATAAGTTATTTTATATTTTTAATAATATATGAGCTCTTATATATTTACATTTAATTTTAGAAAGGATTAATATTATGGGGAAAAAGATAATGCTTCAAGGAACTGCATCAAATGTGGGAAAGAGCATAATAACAACAGGTCTATGCAGAATTTTTAAACAGGATGGTTATAATGTAATACCATTTAAATCTCAAAATATGGCTCTTAATTCTTTTATAACAAAAGAAGGACTGGAAATGGGAAGAGCACAAGTATCACAAGCTGAAGCTTGTGGGATAGATCCTATTGCAGATATGAATCCCATACTGTTAAAACCAAATGGAAATAATAAAAGCCAAGTTATAGTAAGAGGAAAAGTGGTAGGAGATATGTCTTCAAAGGAATATCATGAGTATAAATTACAACTTACAGAAGTACTAGGTGATATATTTGAAGAATTTGAAGAAAAATATGATGTTGTAGTAATGGAAGGTGCAGGAAGCTGTGCTGAAATTAATTTAATGGAAAGAGATATTTCTAATATGGGCATGGCAGAAATTGCCAATGCGCCAGTTATTATTATTGGAGATATAGATAGAGGAGGAGTTTTTGCGTCTCTAGCAGGAACTATGTTATTACTTCCTGATGAATATAAAAAAAGAGTGAAGGGTGTAATAATTAATAAGTTTAGAGGAAGAAAAGAACTTTTAGATTCTGGAATAAAAATGTTAGAAGATATTATAAAAGTGCCAGTCCTAGGAGTTTTACCCTATACTGATATAAAAATCGAAGAAGAAGATAGTGTGACAACTAGATTCAAACAAAAAGTTAATAAAGGTGATATACATATAGAAGTTGTAAGAACACCTCATATGTCTAACTTTACAGATTTTAATATATTTGAAACTCAAGAAGATGTAAGTTTGAGGTATGTAGATTTTGGGGAATCTTTTGGAGATCCAGATATAGTAATTATACCAGGAACAAAATCTACTATAGATGATTTAATGTTTTTAAGAAAAAATGGCTTAGAAAATCAAATAAAAGAACTTCATAGAAGAGGTAAATTAATTATAGGAATTTGTGGTGGATATCAAATGTTAGGAAAAGTGCTAAAAGATCCATATCATGTGGAAAATGACTTGGAAGAAGTTGAAGGTATTGGACTTTTAGATGTAGAGACAACTTTTGAGATGGAAAAAACTACAACACAAGTTAAGGCTATTTTAGATGAAAACTTCCATGGATATCTTGAAAATTTAAGTGGCAAAGAAGTTAGTGGATATGAAATTCATATGGGTATAACTAAAAGGAATGAAAATAGTAATAATTTTGTCACAGTAAAACAAAAGCTTGAACAAAAGGTAAACTACCAAGTTGGAAGTGTTAATAAAGAATGTAATGTTTTTGGAACTTATCTTCATGGAATATTTGATGATATAGATTTTACAAGAACAATATTAAATAATATAAGAAAAATGAAGAATTTAGAGCCAATTGAAAGTAATGTTAAATCATTTAAGGAGTTTAAAAATCAACAATATGATAAGTTGGCAGATTATTTAAGAGAACATTTAGATATGGAAAAAATATATGAAATAATGGAAAATTCGCTGCGCTCATAGCGCCAACGAGATGCCTTTGCTGTCGCTTCAGGCAACTCCGTTGCTTAAAAAATTAAATTAGGTGATAAATATGAAAAAAATATTAATTGCAGGAACAAATAGTGGAGTTGGAAAAACAACAATTTCTTTAGGAATAATGCAAGCATTGACAAAAAGAAATTTAAAAGTACAGCCTTATAAAGTGGGACCTGACTATATAGACCCTTCTTATCATACTTTCATAACTGGAAGATATTCAAGAAATCTGGATTCTTATATGTTAGATGATGAGAAGATAAAGTACATAGTAAAAAATGCTTCAAAAGATGCAGATATATCTGTAATTGAAGGTGTTATGGGATTATACGATGGATATGGTATTGATTTAAATGACTGTACTAGTTCATACACATCAAAAATGTTAAAAACACCAGTTATTTTAGTGATAAATGCAAAGGCTATGGCAGCTTCAGCTGCAGCTATGGTACTTGGTTATAAAATGCTTGATGAAAATGTTAATATAGCTGGAGTAATTACAAATAACGTAAAAAGTGAATCTCATTATAACACTTTAAAAGAAGCAATTGAAAAATATACAGGTGTGGAAGTATTAGGATATTTCCCTCCAAATAAAGAATTTTCTTTAGAGTCTAGACATTTAGGATTAATTCCATCTATGGAGATGGATAGTCTAAAAGCTAAGTTTGATAATTTAGCAGATGAAATAGAGAAATACATAAATATTGATAGAATAATTGAAATAGCTGAAAGTGAAGAATTTGAATGCTCTTTTGATTTAGATGAATTTATTCAAAAGAATAAAGTTGAAAATAAAACAATAGCTATAGCCTATGATAAGGCATTTAATTTTTATTACAGAGAAAATCTAGAGCTATTTGAAAAATTGGGAATGAAAATAGAATATTTCAGCCCTATGGAAGATAAGAAACTTCCACCTTGTGATTATGTTTACATTGGCGGAGGATTCCCAGAAGTTTTTGCAAAAGAGCTACACGAAAATAAAGAAATAAGAGAAGAAATTTTTAAGGCTTATGAGAAAAACATTCCTATATATGCTGAATGTGGTGGATTAATGTACTTAGGAGAAAAACTTCAAGACAAAGAAAACAATATTTATGACATGGTGGGAATTTTCCAAGGTTGCAGTAAAATGACTTCGTCCCTTAAACGTTTTGGATATTGTTTAGGAGAAGCTAAAGTAGATACAATTTTAGCTAAAAAAGATCAAATAATAAAAGGACATGAATTCCATCATTCAATTTTTGATAGTAGTGAAGAATGTGCTTATCATATGAAAAAAGTTAAAAACAACAAAGTTGTTGATGAGTGGGAAGGTGGATATAGTAAAAAGAATACTTTAGCAACTTATTTACATACTCATTTTTATAATAATTTAGATTGCATAGCTAATTTTATAGAAAGAGGATGTGAGTAATATGAATCTTTTATCTATATATACAGGATATGCTCTTGATTTAATTATAGGAGATCCTTATTCATTTCCACATCCAGTGAGATATATTGGGAAATTAATTAGCATTGTAGAAAAACAAATTAGAAAGATAACATCATCGGATAAAGGTCTAAAAATTGCAGGTTTCTTTCTTTGGTTTATAGTTGTAGGAGCAACATTTGGTATTACAACTTTAGTGCTACAACTATTTAAATTTAATAAATTAGCTTACTTTATTGTAAATACTATATTAATTTATACAACTTTAGCTACAAAATGCTTAAAAGATGAATCAGTAAAAATTTATAAAGTATTGAAAACAGGTGATTTAGAAAAATCAAGAATTCAACTTTCATATATTGTTGGAAGAGATACGACAAACTTAAATGAAAAAGAAATAGTAAGAGCAACAGTGGAAACTGTGGCAGAAAATACAGTGGATGGAATAATAGCTCCACTATTTTATGGATTTATAGGAGGAGCACCTCTTGCCATGGCATATAAAGCAGTTAATACTTTAGACTCAACTGTAGGATACAAAAACGATAAGTATTATTACTTGGGATTTGCTTCAGCCAAAATAGATGATATAGCAAATTATATACCAGCAAGACTGGGAGTTATATTATTACCTCTTGGAAGTTTATTTACAGGATTCAATTTTAAAGATGCTTTAAAAATAGGAATAAGAGATAGAAAAAATCATAAAAGTCCTAACTGTGCATTTTCTGAAGGTGCAGTAGCAGGAGCTTTAGGAATTCAACTTGGAGGTACTAATGTTTACTTTGGAAAAGAAGTATACAAACCAACAATTGGAGATAAAACAAGAGAAATTGAAATTGAAGATATAGTTAGAACAAATAAAATAATGTATTCATCATCAATAATATCAATCATTATTTTTACAGTTGCTTATTATTTGGTTATAGCATTATAAAGAAGGGAGATTGTATGAAAGATTTAGGACATGGAGCTAATGTGGATTTAATGGCAAAAACTTTCAATAAAAATACAGAGGATATAATAGATTTTAGTTCCAATATAAATCCAAAAGTAGTTCCCAACTTGGAAAAATACATTTTAGAAGGATTAAATAAGTGTAAAAGCTATCCCGATATTAATTATACGAGTTTAAGAAAAAATATTGGCCATTACATAAATATAAATCCAGATTTTATTATTCCAGGAAACGGAGCAACAGAGATAATTTATCTTCTTATGAAAAATATTAAGAAAAGATTGGCCATATTAAATCCAACTTTTTCTGAATATGAAAGAGGAGCAAAATTAAATAATTTAGAAGTCATAAGTTTTATGCTAAATAAAAACGATGAATTTAGTATAAATATGGATGAAATAGAAGAAAAAATCAATGAATTTGACAGTTTATTTATTTGTAATCCTAACAATCCCACTGGAAAAGTTAAAAATATTGAAAAGCTACTAAAATTAATGAGTAAACATAATAAATTATTGATAGTTGATGAAACTTTTATGGAATTTGTTTATGAAGAAGAAAAATATAGCCTAATTAAATATGTAGATAAGTATGAAAATATTTTTATTATAAAAGCAGTTACAAAATTCTTTGGAATGCCAGGACTTAGATTAGGTTATGGAGTTACAAGTAATAAAAAGTTAATCGAAGATATATATAAATATAAAGAACCTTGGAGTGTAAATTCATTTGCAGATACTTTATCAAATTATATTTTCAATGATAAGGACTATATAAATTTAAGTAAAGAATATTACATAAATGAAAGAGAATATATGTTGAATGATTTAAGAAAAATTAAAAGCTTAGAAGTTTATGATACAGATACAAACTTTATTTTAATTAGACTTAAAGATAAAAAAGCAGAAGAACTTAAATTACAATTATTCAAGGGAAGTAATATTTTAATAAGAGATGCATCTAACTTTATTGGTTTAGATGAAAATTATATTAGAATTGCA
This sequence comes from Clostridium sp., assembly GCA_022782605.1. Classification (GTDB taxonomy): domain Bacteria; phylum Bacillota; class Clostridia; order Peptostreptococcales; family Peptostreptococcaceae; genus Terrisporobacter. The sequence goes on from JALFMW010000125.1 coordinate 20,935, forward strand.
ATTAAAAGTCATGAAGAAAATATAGTAATTTTAAAAGAATTAAATAGAATACTGGGAGAATAGTATGAAGTCTTATGGAATATGTCCTGCATCTTGTGGTGAATTTGTTCAAGGAATTTTAGATAATGAAGAATATTTATCTTCTTATGCAATTGATATGTTTTCCATTGCAAGTCTTGAAGAAAAAAAAGAAGATATTAATCTAGGATCTAAAAAATCAAGAAAAGCCATAGAAAAGGTATTTGAAAAATTTAATATTCCCATTGAGGAAAGCAAAAATATATCGTTAGATTTAAAAAGCAACATACCTATAGGCAAGGGTATGGCAAGTTCTACAGCAGATATTGGAGCAACAATTAAAGCTACATTATCAATTTTAAATAAAAAACTAAATGATGAAGAGATATCTTTGATTGCTTCTGAAATAGAACCGACAGATTCCATTATTTTATACAAGAATTCTATTTTTAATCCTATTAATGGTAGTGTGAAAAAATATTTATCTAGTTTTGATAATGGAAGAGTGATTATTTTGGAGCCTAAGGAAATTTTAGAAACTAAAATAATAAGAAGTAATCCTAACTATTTAAATATAAAGCTAGAAAATAAATCAATTATTAAGAAATCTTTTAACTTATTGGAAAAAGGATTGAAAAATAATGATTTAAAATTAATAGGTGAGGCTTGTACTTTAAGTAGTCTAGCTAATGAAAATATTCATAAAAAGCCATATTTAAATGAAATTATTGAAATAAGCCAAAATATGAATGCTTATGGAGTAAATATTGCTCATAGTGGAACAGTAATTGGAATTTTAATTGATAAAAATATGGATTATGAAAGAATAATTAATCATCTTAATAACTTGCCGTTAAGTGATTATTATAAAAAAATACATTTAGCAAATATTATAGGGCAAAAAGAGCGGGAGGAATTGGAATGGAATATGTTAAAGATCCTAAAATGATAGAAATAAAAAGTTTTGAAATTATACAAGGAATAATTGATGACATTAGACCAGGATATAAATTTAAAAATGAAATAGAAGAGAAAATAATAAAACGTTGTATTCATACAAGTGCTGATTTCGAATATTTAGATATATTAAAAATATCAGAAACAGCAGTACAAACCATAATAAATGCACTAAAAGATGGATGTACGATTTACACAGATACAAATATGGCCCTTAGTGGAATTAATAAAATGAAATTAAATGCTTTAGGTTGTGAATATAAGTGTTTAGTGGCAGATGAGAGAGTAAAAGAATTGGCTAAAGAAAAAGGAATAACTAGATCTATGGCAGCAATAGAAGTTGCTATGAGTGAAGAAGGTAAAAAATTATTTGTATTTGGAAATGCTCCAACAGCTCTTTATAAAACGATAGAAATGGTAAACGAAGGCAAAGATGTGGAGGCTATAGTTGGTGCACCTGTAGGGTTTGTTGGTGCAGCAGAATCTAAATATGAATTAGAAAAAACTAATATACCACATATTGTAGTTCAAGGAAGAAAAGGCGGAAGTAATATAGCTGCTGCTATAATGAATGCAATCTTATATGCAATGTAGGGTGTTACTATGCAAGAGTATGTTTATATTGATGGAAAAAAATATAGAAGAGGATATACAACAGGTTCTTGTGCAAGTGCAGCGTCTAAAGCATCTGTGCATATGCTCTTAACTAAAGAAAAAATAGAAAATATAAATATAGATACACCAAAAGGAATACCTCTAACATTAAAAGTAAAAAATATTGAATTTGAAGATAACAGCGCAACTTGTTCCATTGAAAAAGATGGAGGAGACGATATTGATGCAACACATGGCATGGATATTTTTGCAAAAGCTGAATTGATAAATAAAGAAGATGAAGACATTATAGTAACTGGTGGAATTGGAATAGGTTTAGTAACGAAAAAAGGATTAAGTGTAGAAGTTGGAAAACATGCTATTAATCCAGTACCTATGAAAATGATTAGAAATGAAGTTGGTAAAATTTTAGGTGAAAATAATAAATTTTTACCTAAGGATAAATCATTAAAAATAACTATCTTTGCACCTCAAGGTGTGGAAATTGCAAAGAAAACTTTTAATCCTAGATTAGGTATAGTAGGAGGAATATCTATACTTGGAACTACGGGAATTGTAGAACCTATGAGTGAAGAAGGTTGGAAAAAATCTTTATCCATAGAAATGGAAATGAAAAGAGCTCAAGGTCTTGATAAAATAATCCTTGTGCCAGGAAATCATGGTGAAGAATTTATAAGAGAGCACTTACAAATAGATATGAGCTACTGTGTAAGAATGAGTAACTTTGTAGGATACATGCTAAGTGAGGCCAAAAGAATAGGCTTTAAAAAAATTCTTTTGGCAGGTCATATAGGTAAGTTTATAAAAATATCAGCAGGTATATTTAATACTCATAGTAAAGTTTGTGATGCTAGAAATGAAATAATGATTTCTAATTTAGCTCTAATGGGAGCACCACTAGAATTTTTAAAAGAAATAAATGAATGTGTTACAGCTGAAGGTGCAGTAGAAATCATAGATAAAAGTGAATACACTGACATATACAATATACTTTGTGATAAATGCAAACAAAGAGCTGAGCAATATCTACATAATGAAGTAGAAGTAGAGTTTTATATGTTTAGAATGGATAA
>JALFMW010000153.1 GCA_022782605.1 Clostridium sp.
GGCCTTGTTAGTTAACTTCGTGATTAACAATATATAATATAGTTAAGTTCGTAATTTTAATATAATACGAACTACTTACAACAAATTAAATAACCATACCTGAGTATATATTGAAATTACTAAGGTATGGTTATTTTTTTATTATAATTATCACGAAGTAAGCTAACAGAGCCTTTATCTAAGAAAAGTTTTTTGTTCATATGTTGGATTCTTATATTATTAAATGAGTTAATTTCTGATTCTTTATCAAAATTAATGAAAGCAGGAGAATCTACTTTGTTCATATTTGCTAATAACTCATTCTTTAGTAACCTGAAAGATTCATTATATTCTACCCCTCTAATATATTTCTTATTGTCTCCAAAACTAGAATCTATTATCTTATCTTCTTTTATTCCCCAAGCATGTCTAATTATTGTATTATCGATTGTATTGTATATATACCCTATCACGAAAAATTCTATCTCATTATTCATTAATAGATTATAAGTATTCCTATAACATTGCCTTATTCTGTGTCTATATTTTCTTTTTAACTCTTTGCTTAAATCATAATCCACATCCATGTTAATCTCCCCCCTAAAAATAATTAAATGCTTTGAGGATGCTCTGAAGCATCTCTTTATTTTATTGTACCAAAATATTGCTTTTAAAAAAAAATATATAAATATATACTTCGTATATATTTATATCTCTGACGTACTACATTTCAGTTATTGCAATGTTTTTAAGCGTAGTGTAATATCATATCAAAATTAAAAAAAGGGGGTACACCAAATGATGTACACATTAAAAGAAACTTTAGAAAAGTTAAACATTACTAAATATAAATTTGATAAATTAAAAAAGCATGGATATATAAATCCTTCTAAAATTGATAAATGGAATGGGATGTATTACATAGAAGAGCTAGTTATAGATTCAAAAGAAGTCGATAAGTTAACGCCTAAAAGGCTTGAAAAAATTTTTGAAAAAATAAAGAGAGAAGAAAGTAAAGATCTTTTGACAAAATGGAAAAACAAGGTTTATAGACACAATCTTAAAATGCTTAAAAATAATGCTGAAAATTATATATATAATTTTGAAAGTCAACAATCATTTTTAGATGCAGTTGATAGGCTAAATGGTGAAAGTATTTATTACAAAAAGGCTTTAAAGCTTGAACAAAATAGTAAATATAAAGTTAAGAAGATTGGGGAGCATGTTTTTAATTTTTGGAAAAATCCTTTATTTAAGAATAACAATCTAGACAGTTATTTAAAGCCTATGATGTATAGAAGCTCTGGAGAATTTTTTATATCAAATATTGTTGTGGATATTATTGAAGTTTCAAACAGGAAGGATGATACAGATTTTGAATGGTTTGGATTTATTAAAGAGTTTAACCATGTCGAAGAAATTTCAGAGAAATGCGAGTGTTGTGGACGTATAGTAACTATTCCAGGTAAAGTTTTTGCTTATAACAATCATGACAAACTTTGTTTACGTTGCTATAACGATTTAATTAAAAAAGATAAAGGTAAAAAATATAAATACAATTTATTAAATAATGAGGATGCTATTATTCTTGATTTTGAAACAGCATCACTGTATTCGCGCGATGGTATTGTAAGTATTTCTGCAATAAATATGCAAGGTGAAATTCTCTTGGACGAAAAGGTTAAGCCTTCAGGAGAAATATCTATTGGAGCATATCAATGCCATAATATCAGTAAAGAGGATCTTGTTGATTGTCCTTCATTCTCAGACTTAAAAGAAAAGCTTATGAATTTATTAGACGGCAAGTATGTCATATTTTCACATGAATTCCATAGAGATTTTTTTGAATCACTAATGGAAAGATATGAGATGTTTGAAAAACTAGAAGGTATGTTTTTTGTAAATAATCTGTATGAGGAATCACTTATAGATTATGAGATTAGCTGTTGTGATTTAAATACTACTCATTATAAGTCTTATGATTCTTTAGCTGATTGTTTTGATATGTTACGTTGTCTGAAATAGTATGAAAGTATCAGTTTTACTGGTACTTTTATTTTTTTGCCTAAATTTTAGGATAAAATCGAGAAAAGGTATTGACACCTTTTCTCACTTACGATAAAATACTAAATATAAGGCAAGGAAAATATATCAAATAAAGGAGATACATAAGATGATAAATAAAGAAATAAATAAGATACTAAATATAGTGTCAACAGATGTAGGAAACCTGACAACAGAAGTTGTAACATCTAAAGAGGTACATATATTTGAAAGTAGGTTGGAGAAGGCTACTGATTTAAAAAGACTATCAGGGGAGCAATCATTTGAGATGGTGAATACAGGGGAGTGCTTTGTTGTTAATAAAGGAGAATTTGAGAATAATTCGTTTAAATACGATAAAGATAATTTTATACAACTATTACACTATTCTATAGCAATGAGTATGCCAAGCGGCAACATTAAACTAGCTACTGGTATACCCGCACATCAATACAATCAGTTTAGAGACGAAATGAAAAATAAAATAATGATGAATAATAAAATAAATGTTAAAATAAATAATGAAACAAAAAATATACTAATTGAAGAGTGTATGGTATTGCCAGAGGGATATGGAATCTACAAAATGACTGATCCATCTTTACTTGTAGCAGGAGCTAAGACAATTGTTATTGACATTGGAGGAGGTTCAACAGACCTGGCTTATTTTGATGAGAATGGAAGATTTACGGATGGAGACTCTGTTGACTTAGGGTTATTGGATTTATATAAAGACGTTCAAAAAGAAGTTCAAAATGAGATTAAAACATTATATCCGATTGAGGATATAAGAAAATACTATGACAAGGAATTATGTCCTATTGGCTTAACAGATGAACCTAAGAGACAACCTACAATTGATAACTTCAAGCAACTATTAAATAGAATTGCCGGTAAACGTTCAGATTTAAGGCAATGCAATGTTATAGTGGCTGGTGGCGGAGCCAAGGTTTACGGACAATTATTCAAAAAGGTACTTCCTCAAACAATAATAAATAATGATGTGGCAGCAAATGCTAAGGCATACTTCACTGCGGGAGTTACAAAATGGCAAAAAAGGAATTAAGAATTTATTTCAATTTAGATAATGAAAATGAAAAATCATTATATGAACATTTAATGAAGAGAACTAGTGCAAGTGGTTATCTAAAAGACCTAGCATTAGATGCTCTGGAAGGAAGAATTTCAAAACCTACAGAAATAGATAGTAGTGCAATTGTTGAACAATTAAAGAATATTAACAATACTTTATCTAATTTATCTTTATCTATACCTCAAAACTCAACTACACAAAGCAAAAGTAATGATGATAACTCAGTTATTAATGAAGTTGATATGGGATCTATAAATCTAGATGGTATTGATTTTTCTGATATAAAGCTGGATTAAAACAAAGGCTCTGTTATTTTAATGATATTGAGATATAATTATCATATAAGATTGCCTATTTAAGGAAGGTTTAATAGTAACATAAGTATGCTTTTAAATCAGATATATGTATCTAAAAGTTCAAATGCTTGTTCCCTTAACAGTGGCATGGAATGTAAACAACTATACCTTAGTATTTAGAGCATTTAATTACTAAGGTATGGTGGCTCTTATATTATAATTATTACAAAGTAATCTAAATTAAAAAAAAGTGCTAGGAAGCCAAAGCTCCTAACACTTTTTTTAATTTAGATTACTTATTTAATACAGAATATTTATTTACAAAGTCTCTTAATGCAACGGAAATCATATCGTATTGCTCCAAGTGGTTAAATTCTGTTTCTATACACTCTTTGAATTGATTCCATATATCTTCATTTACTCTAATTGTTGTCTTCTTTAACTTATTGTTATTTGGCATATTTAAATCCATTATACTATTACTATTGTTAGATATGCTCTGTGGATGCTCTTGAGCATTCTCTATCAAATTAACTATCTTATCATAGTTATTTAATAAACTTAGCAATTTATCTTGTGCGTTTTCTATAGAATTTAAACCTGTCGAAGATGGGATGCCCTGAGAATGCTTTTGAGCATCCAGTACAATCAATCCATTACTATTACTCTCTTGTGAAATTTCTAAGCAATTTTCTAAGTCACTAATACGAATGTATTTCTGAAAGTAAGGAATATATGTATAAAGATTTCTAATGTTATTCCTAAAAGTTTCTATATTTATATTTAATTCTTTGCACACATTAGATGCACTACCAAACTTTTGTATATTTGCATTTATATACTCTACTTTTTTATGTATATCTAATTTATTAAATTCTTCTTTTGTCATTTTTCAACCTCCTATTATTATAAGGATGCTTTAGAGCATCCTTAAAGCACCCTTATAATAATATTAATACAAAACAGCAAATAGCAAAAGATAAATAATATTAAAGTATTTTTAAGAGCATCCCCGAAGCATCCTAAGAGCATACATTCTGTAAAAAAATAAATTTAGTTAAGGGTTGCCACCTTTATCATTATTTGTTATGATTAATACATACAAATAATGATAAAGGTGGACCAAAAGATATGAAAACAGATAAAACTGACATTCTTTTTAAACAAATGTATAAAGAAATTGATAGAATTGAATTGGAATATAGAGAGAGAATTGCCCAAATAGTAAATGATAAAAATATAAATGATGATGATAAAAAAACTAGAATTTGGTTACTTAACCATCAAAAAGAAAGTAGTATACAACAACAAAAAATGCTGCATACACAAAAAGTAATAGAAAAAGGATACAACAAAACAACTCAAGATATAAGTATGCTTTTAGACTTAGAACCAGGTTTTTGTACTAGACATATCAAAGAATATATTGATTTCGTAAAAATACCAGCTGGAACATCTGACTTATTCAAAGACTATAGTGTGTTTAATGCTATTGAGCAAGTAGAATTATCAAAAAAGAAATTACTATTTAATACAAACAGTCTTGATAACTTAATTAAACATAATTTATATGAAGTAGATAAGTTCATTTCATTGAAAATAAATAATATATCAGATCTAATTGAAGATAAAGAGGACATTTATTTATGCGAAATATTAGCAGAAGAATTCATAAATAAAATAACCAAAGAAAATGAATATAGAAAATCAATAACTGATGAACAATTAAATGATATAAAAAATAATAAAACTACATTATTAAGACAAGATTCTCTTAAAGAACTAGTATCTCAATTGCTTCTAAGAGACAAATTAAAGACAATTAGAAGAAAAATAAATACTGATTTTATCGACAAAGAATCACCTAAAAAGAAATTTCAAGAAGATCTTTTAGATGCTTATGCATCCAAAATTGAAGAAATGAATAATTTAAAAGCAGTATTACAAGACTTGTCTCTACTAAAGTTAGGAAACATGACTCATCAGACACAAATAACAAGAAAGGCAAAAACATTACAACATACAAGATATCATCTAGTCCTTACAGGGAGAAAACAGCCTATCAATCTATATGGGATAGCAAGTGCAGATATAAAAATAACAGAAATTAATGAATTAGACAAAGATCCTTCTTCAATTAGTGTAACCGTAAGTGTACATTCATTATACAACAACATAGAAGAAGACATATATAAATATATAGAAAAGAATATAAAAAAAGCGAAAAAAAACAAAAACAGCTAAAAAAGCCAACTCTATCTTATTTTAGATATAGAACAAGATAGAGCGTGTTTTTTTTTGATAAAAAAATTGACCTATGGTAAAATCTATTTATAAAGTTTTATGGGAAGAAAAAAAGAGAGGTAATACGAGAAATGATAAATGTAGAATATTTAAAGGAAGAATTGAGGATAAATGGATATAAGAATACAGAGATAGCAAAGGCTACTGGAGTAACTCCATCTATGATTACAAAGATTCTAAATGGAAGCAAAAGCCCAGGCCTTGAATTATCGATTAAGTTAATTAAGACTTTAAATCTAGATTCCAGAAAGTTTCTAAACCTGGATTCATAATAAATAAAAGGAGAGATATATGAGTGAATTGACACTTCTAGGGGATCAAACAACACCTCGTGAAAATAACTATTTAAGATTAAAACAAAATAAAGACATTATACAATTAATAAAATTTATAATAAATCCTGCATTAGAGCTAGATACAACAGTAAACAGCTACATAAATATCTGGACTGATGAAAATGGAAAAGCAATTGGAACATGTTACACAGCGAAAAACGGAACACTGTTGTATGTAAAAGATTTTGTTGCTACTCCACAGCAATTATTCCCTGAACTGACAGATAGACATTTAAAATTATTAATACATCTACTATCACAAGATGAGCAGACAGTAACATTTTCAGTATCAAGATTTAATGCTGATTGCGGATTAAAAAAATATTCTCAAACAGCCAAAAGACACTATAATCTATTAGAGGATTTATTAAAGTATCAAATAGCATATGGAAATAATGGGGAACAAATAAAAGATGCTAATAAAAAAAATTATAACGAAAATAAAAATGAAATAACTTTTAAACCAGTTATACTACTAAAATCTGTAACTTATAATATGACTGAAAAGACCTCAAATAACGAAGGATTAATGATTACACACACAGAAGTAACAACAAAACTATCAAGAGCAAAACTAGAACTGTGTGATATATTTACCAGCCAAAATCGAGGGTTGATGTTTTATCACAAAGACCTTCTAAAGCTAAAACAAAATTCTCGTATAAAACTAGCAGCTGTAAGTATTGCTTTTAATATTTATTACTTACAAAGCGTAAATAGTAAAAAGAAACAAGAGAATAAAGTAGTTTATAATATTAGCACAATTTTAGGTTGGATAGGAGTTTATGAAGGGAAGTATCTAAACTTCTTTGAAAAAGGTCAAAAACGTGGAGTATCTTTTTTCGTAGAAAAATTAAATACTTATTTCAAGGAATTAGAGAATTTAGATATATACGCAAAATTTATAAACATGGAGAAAGATGTAAATAAATTTTATAATAAAACTCAAGTTGAGTTCAACATATCAGATTTAAAAAATCATTTTAATTAATACAAATCCTCTTTTAAAAAGAGGATTTGTATATAAGGAGATAACAACAAATGGGAAACATTAGTATAAATAAAACAGGATTAGAAAATATAATAAATGAAAATGTAGTAATAATCACAAACGATACAAGAGAATTAAATGTATTTGCTGAACATGAATTAACATGTATTTATACATCTAATACTTTAAACACAGTAGAAGAAATAAAAAATCTAAAATCAAAAGAAGAAAGTAAGAACTATAATATTAAAGAAATCTATCTGTGTCTTACAGAAGAAGACCCTAATACTGGAAACTATTACAGAAAGTTTAAAGAAGAGAGTTTCATAGCAGAGAAATTAAATAAAATAGGAATCGAAACAAAAAGCATACATATAGATGCATATAAAAAGGACCTGCAGATACCATCCGTCTTCGGTGCAACAAACAAAGAGCTTTTAACAGAATATTTAAGACAAGTTAAAGAATCTTATAAACAAAAACTAAATGATGTAGAAAAGTCATTTATTAAAAATAGAAGAGCTTTATTTAGACAAGAACAGTTCAAAAAATTAGACTCTCGTAAAATAAAAACAGGATTTAATGAATTAGATAAAGCGTTCTCAGGAGGACTAGAGGAAGGTTTGTATGTATTAACAGGAGGATCTAGTGTCGGCAAAACTGCCTTTGCAACAAATTTAGCAGAAAATATAGCAGCACAAAAGCAAAATGTTTTATACTTTTCACTAGAAATGAAAGAATCTAACTTAATTTCAAGAGGAATTGCGAGGCAAATGTATAAGAAAAACCAAGATACAACAGTGACCTATAAAGACATAGAAACTGGCCGAGTATTTGCTTGCTCAAATAAAGATGAGGATGAATATGCAGCAGCAGAAGATTTTTATTTTGAAAAAATAGGTGAATATTTAACAATTGAAGAAGGGAATTTACTTTCTACTAGCCACATTGATATTTACAACAAAGCAAAGATGATAAGAGATATGACAGCACAATCACCAGTAATTATAGTTGATTATCTTCAACAGATGACATCAGCAACTAATCCTGATACAGTAAAATCTATAATAATTGAGCAGAATATCGCAGGATTAAAACAAATATCAAAAGACTTTGAAACAGCAGTTATTGTAATTTCATCCCTATCAAGAGCTGATGCATTAGAACCAATCTCTCAACAATCATTTGCACATACATCAGCAATTGAATACACAGCAGACGTATGTTTGGGTCTTGCATTAGAATTAATATATTCTGAAAAATTCACAACAACTAAGAGTTTAGCTGACAAAAGATTACTTGTAAAAGAAGCAATCGCAGAGAATCCACGATTAATTCGACTATCAATAGTTAAAAATAGACTAGGAGTAGCATCTAAAGATATTTTAATGAATTATATTCCATCAAATAATGCTTACTTAGAATGTCCTAGCTATATGAATAATTTCACAGAGGTGGAATATACAGGTATCCCAAAAGAATTTAAAGAAACAAATTCAGAATCAAATATAAACAATGCTGAACAAACTGAATTAAAATTACTATAATAAGCATCTTCCGGGTGCTTATTTTTATTTGTATTGTTTAATACACACAAGTAAAAAATGGTGGCGCGAGCATTTCTACTTAAAAAAAATAATCTTAATTTAATATAGCTTAATAGCGTAATTACTTACAAGTAAATTTACGCTATTAAGATATATTAATATATCTTTTAATATCTTAATATATCTTAGAACAAAAGAATCTCCTGAAAGTGTTGGTATAACTATTGTCTAGACATTTACTGCGCACTTCGAATCACCCTTTTGCGCACTTCGAATCACCCTTTTGCGCACTTCGAATCACCCTTTTGCGCACTTCGAATCACCCTTTTGCGCACTTCGAATCACCCTTTTTGCGCACTTCGAATCACCCTTTTTCTTATCCTTCGGATTTTGTCTCTAAGGCCGACAGCCCACTTTGTTTGTAGAAAAGCAGCTTAAATTTACAGTTTTTCAACTAGCTACTGACGTAATAACTGACGTAAATATGTTTTGATATGACACTGGGTACCTACAATAATGCAATATACTTGTTTTATATGGAAATTAGTATAAAACTAGTTCTTTCATGCCTATATTTTTTCAAGAAAAACATTGATTCAACGCTGTTATAAATAACTTTGCTGATTTATATAATATAAAATCCTTTGATATCAACAAAGGAAATTACATTATAGGGGAGGTAATATTATGACTACTAAAAAAGAAATAATATCAATTAAGGAAGCTACTATTGATAGCCTAAAGAAAAATGCTGTTGATCTTATAGATAAAAGTAATAAAAATTTTTATGCACTAGGAGATACATTAAACACCATTAAATCCCTAATGGAGCATTCCAGCTTTTCTGATTGGATTAAAAATGAATTAGATTTTAGTCACAACTTAGCTAACAAGTATATGAAAATTGCAGCAACACTTGATGAAGAAACAGCTGTAAAATATAAAGTGAGGAAATCTTATGCTTTATCATGTTTAAGCGATGATGATAGAAAAGATTTTTTATCAAGGTTTGATATTAATAATATGAGTTGCGATGAAACCGAAGCTGAAATAAGAAACTTTAAATTATCTAAACAAGCCACAGATACTACTAATAAAAAATCTAATAATTATAGCATTGCAAAGGCTAAGTCATTCATTAAAAATATTGATACTTTCAAAAGAAGTTTATCTGATAAAATATCTTCATTTATAGCATTTAAAGATAGTATAGACGACACTGAGTTACTTGAAAATATAGAAAACAATAAACGTATATTTGCTAAATTAGAAGAACTTAATCTTTTAATAACCTCTTCCAATATAACTACAAATATAGATAATACAATAAATTATGATTTAGATGATGAACCTATAAATGAAGAATATTCAAATAGTGATTATTATAATGATTACTAAAATGTATTTTCTGAATATCAAAATACAGAAATTAATTAAATTCTAACGTTAATATTTAATATTAAACCACCTATTTAGGTGGTTTTTTTGTTTTTACTTTTGATACCCTATTTATTGTTGTGTTTATATTGGATATCCGTTGGAATTTCAATAAATATCCTTGGATATCTAGCGATTGATTTGATATGTTGTGGATATATATTGCTTTCTGATTTAAATATTGGATATCCGTTGAAATTTCAACGGATATAGAGGGATATCCTAAATAAGAAAAGTTGCATAAAGATATAGTTGTGGTATAATATATATATGAATTACATATATATTTTTTAAATAAATTAGGAGGTGCTCGAAATGAGCGAGAATAATTTAAAAGAACTTGAATTAAATGAACTTATAGAATACTTAAATAATACGAATATAAATAATATAGATTTAGATGCATTGCTAGATGTAAAGTTATTAGAGAAAGTTTCTGTTGATGATGTTAGTCCAGATTTAATAACTGCTTTAATGAATGATGATAAGATGCTAAGCGATGACAACAAGGCGTATCAGATAGCAAGTAAGACGAGCCGTGGAGCTAAAATTCTTTATACTCTACTAAATGGTTCGAATCATGAGAAGATAAAGGAACTTTTATCAATGAAAGAAGAAGCACTGAAATCAGGTGTAGCTGTAGCTTTTAGTGATAATATTACTGTAATAGAAAATAGCTTAGAATCTATTAAGAGCCAAGTTGCTGCTATCTCTAAAGGGATTATGTCAGAGGAGGCTAGATATAAAGCTAGGTTTTTAGATCCAATGGCTTCTAAGATTGACGAAATTACAATTGAACTTGCAAATAATGAAATAATGGAATCACAACTCGACAGACTTACTGGAGAAAATGAAAAACTTGTTAAGGATGTTGAGAGATTAAATCTTTCAAATGAAAAAAATAAAGCTACTATAATTGAACAAAAAGAAACTATTAATGAACTCACGGCTGAGTCAAGAGAACTTATGAAAGCAAATAAAGATTTTAATAAAACTCTTGAAACTGCAAAGAGTGAGTTTAATAAAAAGATAGATAAATATTTAAGTTCTATTAAAGAATTAGAAAAAGAAAAAGAAACTTTAACTATTAAGCTAGAACAGGCTGCTTTAACTGAAAGCAACTTGAGAGAAGAAATGAAATTAGCTAGAACTGAACATGTTGAAGAGGTTAATAAGATTAATCAGACAAGCCTTTCTGTTGAGCGTGAATTGAATGGCAAGATTTTAGATCTTAATGTTTCAATAAATACCTTGCAATCTGAAAAAAGCTCACTAGAATCACTAAATAAATTATTAAGTGAAGAAAATAGAACTTTGAAAACTTCTGTTAACGACAGTTCTTCTGAAAAGAAAAATATGGAGTCTCAAATAAGTTTATTAACTTTAGAAAAGAAAGCTTTAGAAGTTGAAGTTAAAGGCAAGGATGAGTTAATAGAATCACATAACCAAAATATTAAAAATTATTTAAAAGATATAAAAGAACTAAATAACAAATTGGATGGAGAAATAAAATTAAGACACGAAAAAGAGAATAAAATAGTACAATTAGAATTACAATTGAATGATCTAAAAGATAAGCTAGGTAAGGCTAATGGGAATAAATCTACTAAAGCTACTGGTAAAGAAAGTAATAGCAAGAAATAATGTTCACGGTTAACATTTTATATATGACATTTTAGGAGGTATAATATATGAGTTGCAATATATGTGAAAAAGAAATGAAATTAATTTATGGGTACGATAATAGATCATATAGTATTCGTGAGGATGAAGAATATTTTGGAGAGACTGTTCTTACAGAGGTTGTTACAGGTAGTTGTCGTCATGATTACTATTGCGAAAACTGTAATATGATAGAGTCGTATTACTTCAACTCTTTTACAGAGGATGATTTTTGCTATATTGTAGATGAAAATGATAAGGCAGAGTTAAAAAGTTTTATCATTGAGGCGGCATTAAACTGGTATTGCAATAACGATGAACCTGATTTTGCAATAGAACTATCTGTAATTGAAGCGGCTTGCAATAAAAATAATATTGATTTCGATACGTTACTTTGCTTATTTAACAGCAGAGATATGGTTAGAGAATTAGCTTGTCATCATAATTTATTTGATTATCATAATCAACGTATTGATACGTTGTCATCAAAAGTTGAAGAATTAAGACTTAAATATGAACCTGATATTGAATATCATGATATAGAAGATGATGATATCCCTTTCTAGTTGGTAATGTTTCTTGTATCGATAAATGGGATAAGTACTAAAAGCACCCAAAGGGGTGCTTTTTTTTATGCAATAAAACACTATGAATCCTATTTTTGTTATAAATTATCTGTAATCTATATATAATTATGTCGGATGGTTTTCACCAAATAGAAAACCATATTTTTTTCAATTTTTGTTGTAATCACTGCGTTCTACAACAAAAATTGCGGCGGACCCTCCTTCCTACAATTTACACCATTTTTCTATTTTACCAAGTAATAATAATCCTATTGGGATTATCATTACTTGGTAAAATAAACGAAAAAGTGGGTAATTGTCTGTCAGTCGGTCCGCCGACGGCTTGTTCTACGGATAATGGAATTTTTTTATTGGAGCAAAAACCACTCCAATAAAAAAAACACCATCTATCCTTATTTGTTTGTATTAAATAAATTTTGTAATTACTACTTTCGCTTTTTTGGTTTTTTCTTTTTAAAGAAAAAGTTCCAAAAAGCTTAGCAAAAAAGAAAAAAAAGAAATTACTCTTTTAGGGAATCAATATAAATTTGTCTAGTATCTATTGTAACAGTTGATTAGTATTGATTCTGGAAAAGATATGGTTTCTGAATTATAGGTTGTATTAAAAATAAAATTCAAAATTCTATAAGATAGAATTTTGAATTTAAGGAGGTGATACATGTGGCAGCCGCAAAGAAAGAAAAGAAAGAGCTGAAGCCAACGAAGAAGGACTTAAGGATCTTCTTGTATATGAGTAAACTTGGAGGGATTTCTTATGAATCCCTGACTGAGAGATTCGGTTATTCAGAAGACACTATCCGAAAGAGATTTTCAAAACTGAATTGTATACAACGGAATGAGGAGGATGTTATTGAAAACGGGAAATCTATTACTAAATATGTTTACTCTTTAAATAAAAAAGGTAAAGAAGTAATGTTACAACATGACTTGAATCATCATTGTGGAAAATATTTTGGCTATGAGCACTTATTAAAGTGCGAGCAGGAACTTTTTAGATTAGTTGGTAGGGATGAATTATTTGATGCAAAGAAGGATCTTAAAGAAATGCCTATAGGCATTGTAGCACTAGAAGATATACAGGGGGAGGCAGAGCAGAGATTTAAGCATGAGGCAAATATAAATATATTAAAAAAACAAGGTATGAGTATATCTGTCGTTGATTTCTTATATGTTGATTCCAAGGGCGAATCTGTTGCAGTAGAAGTTGAAACTAGTAACTATAGAAAAGAAAGACGAGAGGCACATTATAACTACGTTAAGCATGTGCTTCAAATAAGTGATGGAAATTATAAGGTTGTGAAATAGCAACCTTCTCGACAGGCTTAAAAGGGGGTGAATTGCATGGAAGAGAAGAATGGCAATAATGATAAGAAGAAATATAAACAACAGGAGAAGACTATTAAAAGGCTCGAAATAATTTCTAAATATCAAGACATATTTGATGTTATTGTTGAGGCTAGGGTGATTGAATATGGATTAATTAAATCTATATTAGATGTATCTCAGAAAACTATTGAAAGAGCGTTCAGAGAGATCAGAGGTAATGTATATGCTAATGATCTTATAGTGGAAATGCCAGAAGGTAATGCTAAGATAGTTTTTGCAACTGATATTTTGTTGAGGTTATATGGTTGTAAAACTCGTAGTCTTGTGCCCAGCAATGATAAATCTAAAGTTCTTACTCATTCTAGAAATCAAGGTTTGCTGAATGTGATTAAGTCTAAATTTAAGAACAAGGACCTTCATGCTAAAATTAGTGAAGCATTAAAAGGTGAAGAATTTAGTAAAATTAAATTTACAAGAGTTTCAGGAGATATACCTCCTCAGTGTCGTCAGTATCTAATTCCAGAATCATCATGCAAATATTTTGATGACTATGAAATAGATTTATTGAAAATTCTTGATGAATTGACTTTTGGGGATATTCGAAGGGAAGGCAATGAACTAATTGCTGACCTGTTTTGTTTTTCTAATAATGAGTTCGAGATTGTTAGGCAATATGATAAGGGTTTACTTTTTCTGGAGATGCTTGTAAGGGAATATTGCAATAAAGAATGTAATATAAAAATAAATTATGCAGTTATAACATTAGAATCAGTATCTATTAGAGATTTTATTAGAGCCTTTAGAAAAACTCATAGAATTTATTATTATGATTTCTATAGAGACTGGTTTTATGATTGTAAATTATCAACAACAAGACCTCGTAATTATTTTTTTAGGATATACAAGACTATATCTCCAGATACTCAATTTTTTGTGTTTTCAAGAAGTACAGGTAAATTTGTTCAGTATGGAAATAGATAATAAAAAAGGCTACTACGAGAGATTCGCAGTAGCCTCAAAAAAACAATACGCATGATTAAGGTATGTAAGAGAGACAAAACGTAATAGTATACGTCCATTCTTGATGGTCAGGTTGACTCATTGTATCTCAGCTTATCAATATTCAATCATGAAAATTAAGATTCCTTGTTTTTTTGTTTTGTTTTTTATATCATATATATTTATTTTGATATTATAACTATTTAGTGTTTCATATAGGTACTTATAATATCGTAAGTATTTTTAT
This sequence comes from Clostridium sp., assembly GCA_022782605.1. Lineage (GTDB taxonomy): Bacteria > Bacillota > Clostridia > Peptostreptococcales > Peptostreptococcaceae > Terrisporobacter. Next base: position 14,847 of record JALFMW010000153.1, read on the forward strand.
CTAGGCTCTGTTAGCTAACTTCGTGATTAATAATATATAATATAGTTAAGTTCGTAATTGTTATATATTCCGAACAATTTATAATAATCTATAGAATTAACCATATCTTAGAATTCAATATATTGAAAAGTCTAAGGTGTGGT
>JALFMW010000177.1 GCA_022782605.1 Clostridium sp.
TTTTGTTTGACCAATCAATGATATTTTTTGAAAAAGCAGTTTTAAAATATGGACTAAAATCAGGTTTATAATCTGAATATTTTTTTATATATTTTTTTAAATAGTAATCATAATTTTTATCATTTAATATAGCATCTATTATAGCAATAGTTAAAATAGTATCATCACTATAAAATGAATTTTCTTCAATTATTTTATTTATTTTTATTGGTTTCAAATGTTTTGTTTGTTCAAATTCATATATACTTCCAGCTAAATCTCCAATAATCGCTCCATACATAATATATTCACCCCCTATGTAATTTAATAACTATAATTTTAGCTTATTAAATGATTTATTTTCTAACTTTAACTTCTTTAATTTTTTTAAATGTTAAATCTTAGTCATATTTAATACTTTATTTTATTATTTTTATAAGAATCATCTATTTTTATTTCTTCTGATATACCCTCACCTGTATTTGGATTAACTTTTGTATACATTAAATCAACCAAATACAAAGATATTAAAACTACACATAATATACTTGCAATTTTTGGTTTTATTTTACTATATAAATTATCAAGTATAGGTGCAATAACATATGTAAATGCACAACCTGCAAGTCCAAATACAAGAAGACCTTCAAGACATATTCTTCCATTAATATTTAAGAAATATCCTGTATAATCCCAGTATCTTAAATGTTTAAATGTTTCTAAATACCAAGCAGTTGAATACTCTAATACACCACATAAAATAAATGCACTTATAAATAATAATACTGGTTTATTTCTAAATTTCTTAAGTAATATTAATATTAGTAGTCCCCCAAATCCATATATTGGAAGCCAAGGTCCATGCATTGTTCCTCTATTTACAAATGTACCATTATTTAAACAGTTATAAAATACTTCCCAGATCCAACCAACAAATGAAAATGTAAAAAAGAATAATATATATGTTTTAATACTATAATCTTTATTAAAATCAACCTTTAACCATTTTCTTGTTTTTACTTTGTATCTTTCTTCAGGATACTCTTCATTTACACTTTTTTCTATATCTAATAATGAATCATTCAATAATTCTCTATCATTATTATCCAAATTCACTTTATTTCTTAAAGTCATATATACTTCTGCACGAATTGCTTCTTTATATATATCAGAGAAAAATATACCACTTAAATTAAATGTACATAATTTTAAAATACTCCATCCAATTAAAGATAAATCTAAATAAAACAATTTTAATTTATTTCCATTTGTTAATTCTTTTGATATTCTAAATGCTTCTTTTTTATTAATTTTAGGATTTTCCGCTAAAATATATGGTATTAATGAATATTCATAATACTTAATAAAACCACCTATAATTGTAAAACACCATAATACTTGATATAGTGATTTCATAAATAGTATATATGCCATATGAAATGTCTTTTTAACTTTATATGGATATATTAATCTATCAATCTTTGTATCAATATATCTTCTTTTTTCTAAGAAATACCTTTTTTCACCAACCTCTAATGTATTTATATATATAATAGTAAATAGAATTAAAAGTATGGTACTTATAAATATTAATACAGCAGAACCAATCTTACCTTCAAACACAACTTTATTTATACCATTAAGAATTGCAAATACAAGTGAGCCACTACTTGTTGTTTCATTAATAATATAAGATATCGCACCATTAGTATATTTATTCTTTATATCTTTTTTGATTTGCTTTTCACTAGGTAATTTTTTTTCTATTTCATCTAATACTTCTGTACCACTAATTTTCTTATTATTAATTATTTTGCTTGCTTCTTTTTGCGCACCTGGAACATCTATTATATTTTTTGTTGTAAAGTTAAATCCACCTGCGAGTAATAAAGAGCAAACAAACACAAGTATTATACTTCTAAAGTAATGCTTTTTTATACTTTTTTTAGCTTCTTTTTTTATTGCTTTTTGATCAATCATATTATTACTCCTACTACCTTTAACTATAATAATTATATCATTTAAAAAGAAAAAAATAAACCATGTATATATGATTTATTTTACATTCGTGGATTTTTATTTGAAATTCCGTTTTAATAAAATAACGGAATTAAGTCTGATTATAGTATAATATATATCGTTTCTTTGTAGTTATAAGGAGGAATGAAAAATGAAAACATGGAAACACATGAGTGAAGATAATAGAAAGACTATTTGTTCTTGTATCTCACACAATAAAAAATTAATTGAAATAAGTAAAATTATAAATTATGATCCTAGAGCTATTTCTAAAGAAGTTAAAAGAAATAGAAAGCCAGTTGATTATGCTGATCAAACTGAAAGTAAATGCCCTAAACTTAACAGATGGCCTTATGTTTGTACTAATTGTAAATACAGATATAAAGATTGTTCTTTTGTTAAATTTATATATGATTCAAAAATAGCTCAAGAAAAAGCTGATGCTAATCTTGTCAATTCTAGAAAAGGTATTGATTTAGATTCTGATGAATTTAATAAGTTAGATTCTATTATAAAAAAAGGTACTGATGAAAACAAATCCATTTATCAAATTAAAATTGAAAATAAAGATTATATCAATAAATCTATTTCTACTTTATATAGATATGTTAATAATGGTTATTTAAAAACTAAAAGAATTGATTTACCTTGTGCTGTTAAATATAAAAAAAGAAAGCATAATAAAAAGTATGAATACACTGACAATAAAATTGACAGAAGTAATCATACTTACCTTGACTATTTGTCATACATCCACAAAAATCCAAACTGTAATGTATGGCAATTAGATTTTTTAGGTACTATCAAATCTGATAGTAAAAATATTTTATCATTTATTTTACCAAATGTACACTTTACTTTGTTAGATATCATAAATAATCCAAATTCTAAAAAAGTAGTTGAATTCTTTGATAATTTAGAAAATACAATTGGAACAGAATCTTTTAAAGATTTAATACCTGTTATTTTAACTGATAGAGATCCTTGTTTTAACGATATTGAGGGTATTTGTTTTTCTAAAATAACTGGTGAAGAACGTTGTAAATTATTCTTTTGTGATCCTTATATATCTAATCAAAAACCACATGTAGAAAATATTAATAAACAAATTAGGAAGTTTTTTCCTAAAGGAAAATCTATAGACACTCACACAAAAAAATCTGTAAAAAAGCACAATATAACATTGCTAAATACACCAATTAAATCTTTAGACGGAAATACACCTAAAGATGCATTTATTACGGTTTATGGTGAAGATTTATATAATAAAATTTTTGATATTGTCAATGACGAACGTTAGTGAGTTCATCTTGATCATTGACAATAATTACTATTTAAATTATTCAAGCAAATAAAGTTATTCTTTATTTGTTATCAATAATATAAATACTACAAAGAAACGGAAATAAGTTTAAAAAACGGAAATAACCTCCGTATTTTCGTCGTGGAATAATTTATATATTTATTGACTAAGAATACTTCTTTTATCAAGTTTATTTCCTTTTATCACTATAAAAACGGCATTAATTCTGAAAAAGAAAAAAGTTCGTAAAAAAACGAACTTTAATCTAAAAATTCACG
>JALFMW010000219.1 GCA_022782605.1 Clostridium sp.
TTAGTATGTGTGTACTAGATAAAATAAAAGAAAAGGAAATCAAGATAGTAGACACAACACTTAGAGATGGTGAACAAACAGCTGGTGTTGCCTTTGCAAATCATGAAAAAGTAATAATTGCACAAGCATTAAGTGATATAGGGATTGATCAATTAGAAGTGGGAATACCTACTATGGGTGGTGATGAAAAAGAGAGTATAAAAGCAATCTGTAAGAGAGGGTTAAAATCAAGTATTATGGCATGGAATAGAGCAGTTATTGCAGATATAGAACAATCAATAGACTGTGGTGTTGATGCTGTTGCAATTTCTCTATCAGTTTCAGATATTCATATTGAACATAAACTGAAAAAATCTAGAGAGTGGGTTTTAGAAAATATGTACAATGCAGTATCATATGCAAAGAAAAATGGATTGTATATTTCTGTAAATGGTGAAGACGCCTCAAGAGCTGATGTAGATTTTCTAATTGAATTTATAAATTTAGCTAAAGAAGCTGGAGCAGATAGATTTAGATACTGCGACACGGTAGGAGTTATGGAGCCATTTACTTTGAGAGAAACAATTGAAAAAATTCATAAAGCTACTAATTTTGATATAGAAATGCATACACATAATGATTTTGGTATGGCAACTGCAAATGCTATAGCGGGAATAGTAGGTGGAGCAAATCATATAGGCGTTACAGTAAATGGTCTTGGAGAACGTGCAGGAAATGCAGCTTTAGAAGAAGTTATTATGGCTTTAAAATTTGTTTATGGTTATGAAACTAATATAGATACAACTAAATTTAGAGAAATATCAAAATACGTTTCTCAAGCATCAGGAAGAGCATTACCACCTTGGAAGGCTATAGTTGGAACAAATATGTTTAGACATGAATCAGGAATACATGCAGATGGTGCCATGAAAAATCCTAAAAATTATGAAGCATTTGATCCAAGTGAAGTTGGACTAGAAAGACAAATTGTTATAGGAAAACACTCTGGTAAGGCTGCAATAATAAATAAATTTAAAGAATATGGTATAGAGTTATCACCAATTGAATCAGAAAATATGTTGGAACTTGTAAGACAAACATCTGTAAGAATGAAGAGAAATTTATTTGATAAAGAGTTGGTAGAAATATATAAAGATTTAAAAAATAATAGAAGTGTTATTTAAGTAAAAAATTTTAAGTAGGTTTTAAATAAAGTCAAATTATAATAAAAAAGAACTTTATAAGTGTATATAATTAGATAAAAAATATACTAGGGAGATGATAAAATGCACACAGTAACATTAATACCAGGAGATGGAATAGGACCGGAAGTTACAGATGCAATGGTGAAAGTTGTAGAAGCCTCAGGAGCAAAAATAAATTGGGAAAAAGTTCAAGCTGGTGAGGCAGTAATTGAAAAATATAATACTGCCATACCAGATTATGTTATAGATTCCATAAAGAAAAATAAAGTGGCAATAAAAGGGCCAATAACTACACCTGTGGGGAAAGGTTTTAAAAGTGTAAATGTGACATTGAGACAAAAGCTTGATTTATATGTTAATTTAAGACCTATTAAAAGTTTTAAGGGAATTAAATCAAGATATGAAGATGTGGACCTTGTAATAGTTAGGGAAAATACAGAGGATTTATATGCAGGGATTGAACATAAAATAGGAGATTACGCCGCAGAAAGTATAAAAATTATAACTAAACCAGCTTGTGAGAGAATTTGTAAATTTGCCTTTGACTATGCAAAAGATAATAGTAGAAAAAAAGTTACAGGAGTTCATAAGGCAAATATTATGAAACTTAGCGATGGATTATTTTTAAATACTTTTAGAGAAGTTGCAAAGGACTATAATATTGAGAGTGATGATTTAATAGTTGATGCAGCTGCTATGAATCTTGTTTTGAATCCTGAAAACTATGATGTAATGGTTATGCCTAACTTATATGGAGATATACTTTCAGATTTGTGTTCAGGACTTGTGGGAGGTCTTGGCATAATACCGGGAGCAAATATAGGTAAAGATGTGGCAGTATTTGAGGCTGTTCATGGTTCTGCACCACAAATTGCAGGACAAAATATTGCAAATCCTACAGCAATTATTCAATCAGCTGTGATGATGCTTAAGTATTTGGGAGAAGTAGATGCTGCTAAGAAAATAGAAAAAGCTTTGGAGGAAGTTTTCTTAAAAGGAGAAAAACTAACTGTAGATCTTGGAGGAAATAGTACAACAGAAGAATTTACAGATGAAATAATTAAATATATCTAAATAAAATGAAAATCCTTTCATAGATTTATGGAAGGATTTTTTATTTGTATAAGTAGTATTAAAAAGGAATTAGTTGAGAAAGTATCTGGTGATGATAGAAATTATAGACTTGATATTATGGGACTATTTTTATATATTATAATAAGCGTAAAATCTTAGGAGATTTTATGTTTAATTTTATAAAAAATAAGTTGAATTCTTAGTAAGAAGTTATATTAAACTTAAATTGTATAATAGGAGTAAAAATGAAAGAAAAATATTACGATAAATTATTGAATATAAATACAATGGGTAACCAAAATTGGAATAAAACATCTACTCACAATCATCCCTATCAGCCAACTTTATATATTGCACTGGAGGAGTTATTTGAAAATTATACTCTTAGTGAAGAAGATCATATAGTTGATTTTGGTTGTGGAATGGGAAGATTGAATTTCTTTATCAACCATATGTTTAACTCATATGTGACAGGTGTTGAGATAAATGAGAGATATTTTGATGTGGCTTTAATAAATAAAGAATCTTACGAAAAGAAGAATAAAAAATCAAAAGGAAAAATAAATTTTATATGTGATTTGGCACAACAGTACGAAGTAAGACCAGAGGATAATAAGTTTTACTTCTTTAATCCATTTTCACTTCAAATTTTTACAAAGGTAATAGATAATATTTTACAATCTTATGAAGAAAATATAAGAGATATGGATATAATTATGTATTATCCATCAAGTGAGTATCTTGAGTATCTTGATTATAAAACTCCGTTTATCTTAGAAAAAGAAATTAAGCTTGAGGAGTTATATAAAAATGATCCAAAAGAAAAATTTGTTATATACTCTTTAAAATGCTAAAGTTATATTATAGAAGTTTATAAATAATATATTTGATTGAGAGGTAGATATGGGAAGAAAATCAAGAGTTAGATTTATTTTTCGAAGCATATTGCTCGTAATATTTATCATTATATTTATAGTAGATAAAAATAAAATAATCGATATATTGAATTATAATGTAATATCAAGTATAAAAATCTACCATTTGATTTGGCTGTATATGATGATAGAAACTTTGTTTCTAATCATACCATACACCAATAATGATTCTTACAATGGTAAGTTGTTTTTGAAACATTACATACCAACTGAAAAGTACGATAAAGAAAAATTAGACAAGTATATGAAGAGAAATAACAAACATGCTCTAAGTGTGCTTGTAGCATGGATAGTTATGAATTTATTTTTGTACATAATTTATATTAATTATAATCTTAGTACAGCATATATTTATCTTGTATTTATAATTTATTATTGGTGTGATATGTTTTGTATTAATATATGGTGTCCTTTTCATAGGTTATTTTTTAAAAGTAAATGTTGTAATGAGTGTAGGATTTATAATTGGGATCATGTAATGTATTGCACGCCACTTTTACTTATAAGAAGTTTTTGGACTTATAGTTTATTTGCCCTATCACTTTTTGTATTTTTACAATGGGAATATATGATAAGAAAACATCCAGAGAGATTTACACCTTTTACTAATAAGAAATTACAGTGTGGAAGTTGTAAGTATGATTGTAGATTTAATAAAATGAAACATTTAAAAAGTAAAAATTATATAAATAAATAAGAGGTAT
>JALFMW010000303.1 GCA_022782605.1 Clostridium sp.
AGCAACTTTACCCATTGTTTTTAATTGATTTATTAATTTATTTAATTTATCTTCTAATATTTTATTCATCCCTTTGTCCCCTAATTAAAATAATTTATCTATTCTAGTATATAGAAAGAATTTTAATAAATCAAATAAATTCTTTATGTAGAAATTGTTTACTTAAAAAGCTTTTATGCTTTCATCTAAGCTTTTACCTCGATTTTATAATTTACATATTTTTCACGCTCTACAAGAGATTAGATTTGCCATTTCTTGTCTAATTAATTTAAAAATATTAAATAATGTATTTCTTTTATATATTTTTAATGTATATTTATTGTATTTAAAGTCAAAATCTAACTATATAATATTTTTAAAAAAATATATTAAAATTTAATTATAAAAAGTATTGTTATTTCTTCAATAACATTATATAATATGGGAGCGAAGTTATTTTGTGAAAACTTTTTCCGACAGAAAAAATCAAAATAATTTTACTTAAACTTAATTAAAAAATTTAATAATTTGAAAGGAAATTGTAATTATGAGTCAAAAATTACAAAAAAACTTAGGTCTTGCTGCTGCCCTATCTACTGTTATCGGTATGGTTATTGGTGGTGGTGTATTCTTTAAACCTCAAGCTGTTTACACTTTAACTGGTGGAGCTCCAGGGCTTGGAATGATTGCTTGGGTTACAGCAGGTATACTTACAATAACTGCTGGATTAACTGCTGCTGAAGTTTCAGCTGCTATACCAAAAACTGGTGGTATGATGGTTTATATCGAAGAGATATACGGTAAAAAATTAGGTGCTTTAACTGGTTGGATGCAATGTGCATTATTCTTCCCTGCTACAATAGCTGCTTTAGCTGTTATGTTCAGTGAGCAAACCATTTCATTACTTGGTTTAAGTTCAGGTTTATTAATACCTTTAGCTATAGCTACTATATTATTAATAGCTATATTAAATACTTTAGGTTCTAAAACTTCAGGAGCTATACAAACTGTATCTACTATAGGTAAATTAGTTCCACTTGCAATCATAATAATATGTGGTTTCTTTATGGGTGAAGGTAACAACCCAATAGTTACTCCTATAACAGCTGAAGGTATATCTCCAATGGCTGTAATAGGTCAAGTATTAATAGCTATATTATTTGCTTATGATGGATGGATAAACGTTGGAGCTTTAGCTGGTGAAATGAAAAACCCTGGTAAAGATTTACCAAAAGCTATAGTTGGCGGTTTAGCTGCTGTAATGGCTGTTTATTTAATAATAAATGTTGCTTACTTATGGGTATTACCAGCTGATCAATTAGCTACATTCTCTAATCCAGCTGCTGCTGTGGCTACTGCGTTATTCGGACCAGTTGGTGGTAAAATAGTTACTGGTGGTATATTAATATCAGTATTTGGTTGTGCTAATGGATACTTATTAACTGGACCAAGAGTTCTTTATACTTTAGGAACTCAAAAATCTATACCAGGATATAAAACTATAGGTGCTTTAAATAAAAATAATGTTCCAGCAAATGCTACTTTAGTAATGGCTGTTGTAGGTTGCTTATATGCAATGTCAGGACAATTCAACTTATTAACTGACTTATCAATGTTTGCAATATGGTCATTCTATGTATTAACATTTATCGGTGTTATAATACTTAGAAAGAAACAACCAGATTTACACAGACCTTATAGAGTACCTATGTACCCTGTAATACCATGCATAGCAATAGCTGGTGGATTATTCGTTGTATTAAATCAATTACTATTCGCTGGTATGACAAACACATTAATATCTTTAGGTGGAGTTTTAGTTACTTTAATAGGAATTCCGCTTTACAATGTAGCTCAAAAACAAGCTGCTAAAGAAGAGTCTACTAAAGAAGAAAAAATTGCTTAATATATAGAGAGTTTCTTGATTACTCAAGAAGCTCTTTTTTTATGCAAATTTTTATAATAAATACTAATCTTATGTTCATATACATAAAAATTATCTTTTTACAAATATTAATAAATAAATTCAAATGATTGTTTTTATTCATTATTTTATTATCAAAATATATTTAGAAAGGATATATGAATTATGAGTCAAAAATTACAAAAAAATTTAGGACTTGCACCTGCCCTATCCACTGTTATAGGTATGGTAATTGGTGGTGGTGTGTTCTTTAAACCACAAGCTGTATATACTCTAACTGGTGGAGAGCCTGGACTTGGTATGATTGCTTGGGTAGTTGCTGGAATTATTACTATAGCTGCTGGTTTAACTGCTGCAGAAGTATCTGCTGCTATTCCTAAGACTGGTGGTATGATGGTTTATATTGAAGAAATTTACGGAAAGAAATTTGGGGTATTAACCGGCTGGATGCAATGCGTTTTATTTTTCCCTGCTACTATAGCAGCTCTTGCAGTTATGTTTGGTAGCCAAAGCGCAATGCTTATAGGAAATGAATCTTTTGTTGTTCCCATAACTTTAGGTACTATTTTGCTTATTAGTATTTTAAATACCATAAGCTCTAAAACATCTGGTACTATTCAAACAGTTGCTACAATATGCAAACTTATTCCATTAATTCTAATAATTATATTTGGTTTCATAAATGGAGATGGCACAAATCCAATTATTACTCCACTTGTTGGCCCTGGTGTTTCCACTGGTGCTGTTATAGGACAACTTCTTATAGCTATTTTATTTGCCTATGATGGTTGGATAAATGTTGGGGCCATTGCCGGTGAAATGAAAAATCCTGGAAAAGACTTACCTACTGCCATTGTGGGTGGTTTAGCTTTTGTTATGGCTGTTTATATAGTAATCAATCTAGCATACTTATGGGTACTTCCAGCTAGCGAATTGGCAAATTATGCTTCTCCTGCATCAGCTGTTGCAGAAGTTATTTTTGGCCCAATGGGTGGTAAAATAATAACTATTGGTATATTAATTTCTGTATTTGGTTGTATAAATGGTTATTTACTTACAGGACCTAGAATTCTTTATACTTTAGGACAACAAAAATCTATACCTGGATATAAATATTATTCATCATTAAATAGTACTGGAGTTCCAGCTAGCGCTACAATAATTATGGGTGTTATCGCTATGTTATACGCTTTATCTGGACAATTTAATTTACTTACTGATTTATCTATGTTTGCTATATGGTCTTTTTATGTTCTAACATTTGTTGGTGTAATTTTACTTAGAAAAAATCAACCAGATCTTCCTAGACCATATAAAGTACCACTATATCCATTTATACCTATAGTTGCTATTGCTGGAGGACTTTTTGTTGTTATTAATCAGTTATTATTTGCAGGTATGACAAATACACTAATATCCTTAGGTGGAATAATTATAACTTTAATAGGTTTACCACTTTATTCTATAGCTCAAAAACAAGTAAATAAGGAGGAACAAAATAGATAGTATTAACTTATAATAAAAAGTATCTTGAGATAAATTTCAAGATACTTTTTATTATATATTAATTTAGAAGTTCTTTTTTATTATATATTTTGCAAGATATAAGGTAAGAAATTGTTAAACATATTATTGAAATTACTACAAGTAGTAAATCTCCATTTATATGAGTCAGTTTTTCTGCTAACGAAATTGATACACCATTTGATTCACTTACAAATGTAAATGAAGGTATCATAATAACTCCCATGAATACAACTGTCATCATTGTTCTTCCTTTTACTATTCCAAATTTTAATAATAAAGGGATACAAACTGAAATCAATACAACTGAAATAAATATACCTGCATATAAAATCATTTTATAATCTAATTCCATATTTTTCATTACATTAAATTTACTAGAAATTAGATATATTACCGTATAAAATAAACAAGCAAATACCATCATCATTAAGTTAAATAAATATCTAGATAATACAAACTCTTTCTTTGTTACTGGAAGATATGATATCAAATAATCAATACCATAAGAATCTTCATATGCCATAGTTTGATAGGCAATTACATAAGTTATCATACCTATTAACATTACTGAAAATGCAGGATTAAATGCTCCTGCCACAGAAAAACAAAGTACTATAAGCACTACTGATTTTTTTATAGATAAAAAATTATTAAAACTTAACTTAATCAAATTCATTATATTATTCATTAATTATTCCCCCTTATATAATAAGTTAAAATATCTTCCAAATTAGGCTTATCATATAAAACTTCCTCACCAAACATTTCATAAGCTTTTTTTCTATTATTCACAAGACCTTCAAATCCAAAGGCATTTTCATTAATAGATATAAATATATTTCTGGTTTCATTATTTAGGAACTCTTTTTTGCCTTTTACTATAATATGATTCTCTAAAATATTATCTTTAGTATCTGCTAAGAAAATTTCACCTTTATAAATAAATACCACATAGTCTCCTATTTTATCTAAATCACTTGTTATATGTGTTGAAAAAAATACTGTAGCATTATCTTCTTCAATTCTTTCTTGTAAAATATTTAAAAGCTCATTTCTAACTAGTGGATCAAGATTTGCTGTTGGCTCATCCATAATTATAAGTTTTGGATGATGACTCATTGCCATAACTATTTCAAATTTCTTCTGTTGACCCTTTGATAAATCTTTGTATGCTTTGTCTTCATTTAAATTAAATTGCTTCATATATTTTTCATATAGTTTTTCATCCCAATTTTTATAAAATACAGAAAGTGACTTTTTTATTCTACCTATTTTAGCTTCATGTAAATATCCACTAAATTCTCCCACATATCCTATTTTATCTTTTATATTAAGATTATTTATTTTATAATCTTTTCCCCACATTTTTATAAAACCTTCATCTTTATTTATCATGTTCATAATTAGTTTTATAGTTGTAGTTTTTCCTGAACCATTAGGTCCTATAAACCCTGTAACAAAGCCTTCTGGTATTTTTAAATCATCTATTTTTAATGAAAAATTACCTAGATTTTTTCTTAGATTTTTAATTTCAATTGCATTCATGATTATACCTCCATATAAATACTTTTAAAAATTTCAATACACTCTTCCAAGCTTATTCCCATATTTTTAGCTTGGATTATTATTTCTTCCAATTTACTCTCCATTTCAAAACGAGCTGCTTCTTTTAATCTTTCTGTACTTTGTCCACATACATAACTACCTTTACCGGCAACAGTAACTATGTAACCTTCTTTTTCTAATTCTTCATAAGCACGTTTTGTTGTTATAATACTTACCTTTAATTCCTTAGCCAAAGATCTAATTGAAGGTAGATGTTCATCAGCTTTAACTTCCCCATTTAATATCTGTGTTTTAATTTGATTTTGTATTTGCTCATAAAGTGGAACGGCTGAAGAATTACTAATAATTATGTTCAATTGAATTTGCCTCCTTCATTAATTGTATATACTGTTAATAACTGTATATATTATCTATATACACATAGTAGTTTTTTCGTTCCACTTTGTCAAGATGTTTTTTATATATATTAAAAAGAGATGCAAACAATTTTGTTTACATCTCTTTATAATCACCTTTATCCACAACTATTTCATAGCCAATTTCTTGCATATTTTTTTGAATTAATTTTAGATTTTCCCCTGCATCATCTCCAGTTACAGATTTATTATTATATAACATATATTTTTTTCTCACATTTACAGGCGATAAATTAGGCATAATTACATTTGCTCCAGCTAGTACTCCTAACTTTCTACCATCATCTCTCACAGTTCCTAGAGCTGTTGTAGCAGGAAGTAATACATTTGGCAACATTATTCTGCATAAACTCAACAAGAATAATGTCATTCCCACACTACCTGATGGATAATCTTTAAAAGGAGTATCTTTATGTGGAATAAATGGTCCTATTCCTATCATTTGTGGATTGAATTTTCCCATATATATCATATCTTCTGCTATATTAGTTATAGTTTGATTAGGAGAACCTATCATAAGTCCACATCCTGTTTGGTAGCCTATATCTTTTAAATCATTTAAGCAATTCATTCTATGTTTCCAAGATAATTCTTTTGGATGAAGTTTTTCATAATGTTTTTCATTAGCAGTTTCATGTCTTAATAAAAATCTACTTGCACCTGCCTTAAAAAACTTTTCATAAGACTTTCTTGACTTCTCTCCTATAGAAAGTGTTACTGCACAATCTGGATATTTTTTATGAATTGTTGATATTATATCCACTATTTTTTCATCACTATAATAATTATCTTCTCCTCCTTGTAATACAAATGTTCTATAACCATATTTGTATCCTTCATCACAACAAATCATTATATCTTCTTTTGATAATCTATAACGTGATGCACTAGTATTTCTCCTTCTTATACCACAATAATAACAATTATTTTTACAATGATTTGTAAACTCTATTATGCCCCGAAAAAATATTTTATTGCCAAATCTATTTAAAGAAATTTTTCTAGCAATACTTGCTGCATAAGCTCTATCTTCTTCATTAAAAGTTCCAAGTAACTGCTCCCATTCTTTTTGCGATAAACTTTTCTCTTTATTTAATTTTTTTATTAATTCCCTATTTATCAATTTATTTCCCCCAAAAGTAAATTAAATATTATCCTTTTACACACAATTTTACGTTTATACAAAAAGTATAGCACATAAATTGTTTACATATGTAAATATTAAACAAAACCCCTTTGAGGTTACTCAAAGGGGTTTTATTATTTATAGTAAATTTTCTTTATATTCATTTTCTTTGAATCCAATTAAGACTTTACTTCCATCAACTAATAATGGTCTTTTTATTAATTTACCATCACTTGCAAGTAAATCAAGCATTTCATCTTCAGTAGCAGTTTTTAATACTTCTTTTAATCCAAGTTCTCTGTATTTAACTCCACTTGTATTAAAGAATTTTTTTAGTTCATATCCACTTTCTTCATATATTTTTTTCAACTCTTCTTTTGTTGGTGGTGTATCAACTAAATCTATTTCTTCAAAGCTTATATCATTATCAACTAACCATTTTTTAGCTTTTTTAACAGTTGAACATTTTTTGTATCCATAAAATTTCATTGTCATTCTTCCTTTCTATCATTCCTTATAATAGTTCCATGGCACTAGTTCCACTTCTCCATAAGATCTCTCTTTTAGTCTGTTTGAGTATTCACCTTTGTATCCTATTAGATGTAATAAAACAAGTTCTACATATCTAATAGCAATTTGAATTATATTCCACATATCCTCTACATGAAGTGTAGCTCTGTTTCTTTTTCTACTTGGATGAACTATTTTATTTCTAAAATAAGTTATTAAATCTACACCATCTAGAAATTTATGTTGAATATATTCATCAAATAAATAAAGTTCCTCTTTTCCAATTGGAATTTTACAACTATGTAGTAACATTCTAATATTAGTTGCAGATAAGTTTCTGTCAAAGTCCTCATCACTTAAAACCTTCTCTTGTTCTACCAAAATAACATAAGATAGGGTTTCCAGTGCGATTTGCATTGATATTATATTATTTTCTATAGTAGTATTACCCAAAGTTTCAATATACCAATCTATTACTTGTTTAATAGCTTGTCCATAGTACATATCATTTAATTTTTTACACATTAATGTCATGTATTTTTCTATATTGTGGTTGTTAGCAATAGTATCTCTCCAGTTTGGAACAAATCTAAAGGGACTTACCATACATTCTCTACATAATCTAAATATATTATTATTTAACTCATATCCTTTTACAATACATATATCCACATATCTACCACACATAAAACTCAGCGCCATGGATATATTATCCAACACATCATTTATATTATTAGTTTTAAATAAACTGCCGTCTTTTTTTCTCATCCGTCCGATGTGGGTAATTATGCTACCAGATTTATCTTTAAGAGTTGAATTTAGTTCTTTTGTAAAATCATATCTCTTATCTATAGTTATTTCCAAATCTCCTATATTAAACTCCATTCTCCCTGCAAATAATTTATCTTCATGCATTATTAACTTTCCTGAATATCTATCTAAATTTACTATGTAGAAATCTACACTATCGACAAAATAATTTTTAGACTTAATATATCCATCATTTATATATCCTTCTAAAAATAAATCACTTGATACGGTTACTGTAACATTTATGGGTTTAAATCCATAAACCTCCAAAATTGCATTATCATAATCAAGTGTTATATCCACATCGTAATCTTTTCTTGATAATACTTTTCCTTGAAAGTTTATAGACATGGGAGTGGTCATCTTATAATAAACTTTTCCGTAGCATTTATATTTTTTATTATATAAGTAAACACAAAATCTTCCTTCATGGATACTGATATCTTCGCTTACATCATACTCTAAATAATCTAAAGATATAGCATCTTTAAGTGATTTCATAACTACTCCACCTTTTCTAATATACTGAATTTTATTATATCACAAGAAATATATATCTTGTTGATAAAATTCTTATTTTATAATAAAAGCAGATTAGAAATAACTCCAATCTGCTCTTTTCTTAACATTTAGCTAAAACTTCTTCTTCTCTTTCTTTTGTTTTGCTAACTTTATATTTATTAAGATCTATATAAGTCATTTCATTATCATTATTATTCATATTTTTAAATGCCTTTGATAACATTAATTTTATCCTATTGATTTGGTTAACTTCACTTGCTGATGGGTCATAATCTATAGGAATTATATTTGCATTTTTATAAAGTCTTTTTAATTCCTTAATAGAACCTTTACCAATTATATGATTTGGTAAACATCCAAATGGTTGCATACATATAACATTTTCAACTCCACTTTCAATAAGCTCTATCATTTCTCCTGTAAGCAACCAACCTTCACCAGTTTGATTTCCTAAAGACACTACTTTTTTTGTTGCTTCAGCTAAATCTCTTATATCTTTAGGTGGTGAAAATCTTTTACTATTTTTTAATTCTTGCACATAGGTTTTTTGATAAAAGTTAGCCACATTTATAAATAACTTAGCTAATAATTTTGATTTTTTACTTCCTTCTAAATTATCACTTTTAAAAACTGTGTTTACAGACCAGGCAGTAAAAAAGTTTACAAGTTCTGGCATTACAGCTTCTGCGCCTTCTCTTTCTATTACATCTACCACATTATTATTAGCAGTTGGATGGAATTTAACCAAAATTTCTCCAACCAATCCTACTCTTGGTTTTTTTATATCTTTTATTTCAAGATTATCAAAATCTCTTATTATATTTTTTATGTTATTTTTAAATGTGGATAATTTAGCTTTCTTTAATGATTCTTTACAAATTTCAACCCATTTATCATAAAGTTTATTAGCGCTTCCTTTAGTAACTTCATATGGTCTTACTCTATATAAAACTTTCATCAATAAGTCCCCATAAATCGCACTCATGATTGCCCTATTAATAAGTGGTAATGTAATCATCTGCTTTATTCCATTATCTTCAATACCATTTGCACTTATAGAAATTACCGGTATATCTTTAAATCCGGCCTCATATAAAGCCTTTCTTAAAAATCCTATATAATTTGTTGCTCTACACCCTCCACCAGTTTGCGTTATAGCAACAGATGTATTATTTAAATCATATTTTCCTGATTTAAGTGCACTTATAAGCTGACCTATAACAATAATAGCTGGATAGCAGGCATCATTATTCACATACTTAAGTCCCTCTTCTATTACTTCTCTATCTGTTTGTTTTAAAATCACCACATTCCAACCACTATTATTAAATGCTTCTTCTAAAAATTGAAAATGTATTGGAGACATTTGTGGTGCCAATAAGGTATGTTTTAAATTAAGTCTAGTATTTTTTACATAAGGTATTTTATTTTCTTTTATATTTTTTACACTAATATTATTTTCTTTTCTTTCTTTCATAGCAGCTTTTAGTGATCTAAGTCTTATTTTTGCTGCACCTAAATTATTACCTTCATCTATTTTAATTACTGTGTATATTTTGCTTTTTTCATTTAAAATTTCTTGAACTTGTTCTGTTGTAACAGCATCTAATCCACAACCAAAAGAATTCAATTGTACAAGTTCTAAATTATCATATTGCTTTACAAAACTAGCAGCTTTATAAAGTCTTGAATGATATACCCATTGATCCACAACTCTTAAAGGACGCTCAATATTAGCTAAATGACATATACTATCTTCTGTAAGTACTGCCATACCTAATAAATTTATTAACTCAGGTATTCCATGATTTATTTCTGGATCTAGGTGATAAGGTCTACCTGCTAAAACTATGCCCTTAAGTCCTTTTTTTTCTATTGATTTAAGTGCATCTTCCCCTGCTTTTCTTATTTCATCCTTGAATTTTTTTTCTTCTCTAGTTGCTTTATCTACAGCATCAATTATTTCTTTTTTACTTATATTTTCAAACTCATCTTTAAGTACATCATATAATCTTTTCTTTAATCTATCCTTATTATTGAGACTTAAAAATGGATTTAAATATTTTATATTTTTACGTCTTATATCCTCAAGATTATTCTTTATAACTTCACTATAAGAAATAACAACTGGACAGTTGTAATTGTTATCTGCACTTTTATCTTCTTTATACTCATTTGTTATAGCTGGATAAAAAATAGTTTTTATTCCTCTATCAATTAAACTTTGGATGTGTCCATGAACCATCTTACCTGGATAGCAAACTGTTTCTGATGCAATTGAATCTATACCTTTTTGATATAGTTTTTTAGATGATCTTTCAGATAAAACTACTTTAAATCCTAGTGTGGTGAAAAAAGTATGCCAAAAAGGATAGTCTTCATACATATTAAGTACTCTTGGTATACCAATTTCACCCCTCTTTGCTTCTTCAATTGGAAGTGATTTATAGTATTTAAATAATCTATCATATTTGTACTTGAATAAATTGATGTTTTGTTCATGTTTTTTTGTACTTTTATCTCCATTTAAAAATGCTCCATTTTCACATCTATTCCCCGAGATAAATATTTCATTTTCTGCAAATTTATTAATCGTAAGTAAACATTTGTTTGAACAACCTTTACATCTTTTTACTGTTGACGAAAGCTCTATATTGCTTAGACCTTGTAAATTAAGTAGTTTACTTTCTTGTTTTTTCGTTGTTTTTTCATACTCTTCTTTTGCAATTAAAGCACATCCAAAGGCTCCCATTATACCTGAAATATTAGGTCTAACAACTTCTCTATTTGTTAATTTTTCAAAAGCTCTAAGAACTAAATCATTATAAAATGTTCCACCTTGAACAACTATATTTTCTCCAAGTTGTGAAAAATCCCTTATTTTAATTACTTTAAATAAAGCATTTTTTATAACTGAATAAGATAAACCAGCAGATATATCTGATACTGTTGCTCCTTCTTTTTGCGCTTGTTTAACCTTCGAATTCATAAAAACTGTACATCTTGAACCTAAATCAACGGGATTTTTAGAGTAAACTCCTTCTTTTGCAAAATCTTCAATATTCATTGAAAGGGATTTAGCAAAAGTTTCTAAAAATGATCCACAACCAGATGAACAAGCTTCATTTAAAATTATACTATCTATTACTCCATTTTTAATTTCCAAGCACTTCATATCTTGACCACCAATATCAAGTATGAAATCCACATCCTTATTAAAATATTTAGCTGCCTTATAATGAGCAATTGTTTCTATTTCTCCCATATCAACTTTCAATGCTTTTTTTAGCAATGCTTCACCATATCCAGTTACACAAGAAGATAAAATTTTGCAATTTTTAGGCAGTACTTTATATATTTCCTTAAGAACTTTTATAGAAGTTTCTAAAGGACTACCCTCATTACTACTGTAGTATGTATACAATAAGTTAGAATTTTCATCTATAATTGCTGCCTTAGTAGTAGTTGAGCCTGCATCAATACCTAAGTAAACATTACCTTCAAGTTGACTTATATCTATTGATTTAACAGAATTTTTATTGTGTCTTTCTATAAAATCATCATACTCTTTTTCATTTTTAAATAAAGGTTCTAATCCCTTAGCTCCACCTATATCTATATGTTCAATTTTTTTACATCTATCTAGCAAATCATGTAATAAAATACTTTCTTCTTCCTTTGATAACAATGATGCTCCCATAGCTATATAAAGCTGAGCATCTTGAGGAAATATTATATCTTCCTCTTGAAGATTTAATACATTTTGAAAAGCTCTTCTAAGTTCTGATAAGAAATAAAGAGGTCCTCCAAGAAATGCAACCTTTCCTTCTATTTTTCTTCCACATGATAGAACACTAACTGTTTGAACTACCACTGCATTGAAAATACTCATAGCAATATCAGATTTTTTTGCCCCATCATTTATAAGTGGTTGTATATCTGTTTTGGCAAATACACCACATCTTGAGGCTATAGGGTATATCACTTGATAATTTTTTGCCATTTCATTAAGACCTTTTGCATCTGTTTTCAAAAGTGTGGCCATTTGATCAATAAATGCACCTGTACCGCCTGCACATATACCATTCATTCTTTGATCTATTCCACCACTTAAATAAGTTATCTTTGCATCTTCTCCCCCAAGTTCAATGACAACATCTGTTTCTGGATTATAAGTCTCTATAGCTTTTGTAGAAGCTATTACTTCTTGCACAAATTTAAGATTCAAATATTTTGATATATCTATTCCTCCAGAGCCTGTAATAACTACTGATATACTTATATCTCCAAGTTCATTATATACATCTTGTAGAATTTCTCTTACTGCTTTTTTTACGTCGGAAAAATGTCTTTTATATTCTTTAAATACTACTAAATCTTTATCTAAAACTACGGTTTTTACTGTTGTAGATCCTACATCAATTCCCATATTATATGTCTTTTTCATAATACTTCCCCCCATGAATATGTCAACCTTGTTCATATTGATGTATACATTACTTTATAAAAAATTTATTTCATTTTACTAATTTATATTTATACACCCTTTATGACTGACTAACTATTC
Source organism: Clostridium sp. (assembly GCA_022782605.1). Classification (GTDB taxonomy): domain Bacteria; phylum Bacillota; class Clostridia; order Peptostreptococcales; family Peptostreptococcaceae; genus Terrisporobacter. The sequence goes on from JALFMW010000303.1 coordinate 12,948, forward strand.
AAAATTGTACATATTTATTAATAGTAGTAAAACTTTTATATAATATCAACAAAAATTAAGAATTCCTAATATAAAATATGTGTATCTAATTTTAAATATTTTATATTTTTTTAGCTTTACATAAATTTAACTTATGAATATTAATAATTTATCCTTACAAATTTTCCTAACTAGAAATCACATTGTAATATCTTCTAAATTAAAAAGGAGCAATAGTGAATATTTCTACTATTACCCCTTTCATATTTATATTATAATTCTAAAGATAGTAAATCTTCCAATGTTTGTCTTTTACAAACAAGTTTATCTTTTCCTTTATCTACGAAAATAACTGGGT
>JALFMW010000175.1 GCA_022782605.1 Clostridium sp.
TCCTTCTGGAACATCTCCTCTAACAATTCTTTCAGCCAAACCTTCTACTATGGCAGTTTTACCAACACCAGGTTCACCAATAAGTACTGGGTTGTTCTTAGTACGACGAGATAATATTCTAATTACTCTTCTTATTTCTTCATCTCTACCTATAACAGGATCTAGTTTATGTTGTTTAGCTAAATCAACTAAGTTTGTACCAAATTTAGCAAGTGCATCATAAGTGCCTTCTGGATCTTGGCTTTCAACTCTTTGACTTCCTCTTACACTTGATAGAACTTGTAAGAATTCATTTTTATTTATATTATACATGTTAAGTATTCTCTTTACATTTGATACATTCATATCCATGATAGCAAGCATTACATGTTCTACACTTATGTAAGAATCTTTAAAATCCTTAGATATATCTTCTGCTTTTATTAAAACTTCTTCTATATTTCTAGAAGCAGTTACTCCTTGTGAATTAATTCCTTCACCATAAATTTGAGGAAGTTTATTTAATTCTTCATCTATACTACTTTTAAGAGCAGTAAGAGATATATTCATCTTTTCAAAAATATTTGGTATTAAACCATCTTCTTGATTAACTAAAGCTGAGAATAAATGTATTACATCAACTTGTTGATTGTGTTTTTTTACAGCTATTTGATAAGCCTCATTTAAACTTTTTTGGACTCTGACAGTCATTTTTTCAATATCCATATAAATTCCTCCTTTTATTACATGCTTAGATAATGGAATTAAAAATCACTTATTAAAAACTATCCTCAAATCATATTATAGGACTATTTTCCAAGTTTTTCTATTAATTTTATTTAAATAAAAGAATATATTTTTGTAATTCTTTCTTTTTAAATTTACAAAATAGTTAAAAAGAAAGAAGCTAAACCTTCTTTCTTTTTGAAAATTTATATTATTTATCTTGATGTTTTTTATGTGAACTTATTGGTTTAGCAGTATTTTGTGCAACTGAACCAGTTTTTGAAGGTCTAAGTCTTGGTTCTAGATTTAATTCTTCTCCAAGTTCTAATTTGTAATGTGGGTTTTTCTTATTATTTCTATTATATCTAGTTTTATCGTCTTCTCTTTTATGTTTATCTGTAGTCATTTTGTCCTCCTAGTTTATAATATATATTAATAATTTTAACCTAATTTTAAAGAAGTATTCTTAAGTAGGTATTATCATAGATTAAAAATAAGATATTGTTATATTTTTATATAACATGATAAAATTAGTTAAAGATATTTTATGAATGGGGGAGTAAAATGTATCACTTTATAGTTAATCCAAATTCTCGTTCTGGTAAAGGTCGCTTATTATGGAATAAGATTTATAATGAATTGGAAAGCAAAAATGTTGATTATAAAATATATTTTACTGAAATTGAAAATAACGGTACAAAAATAGCACATGAAATTACAAAAGACTATCATGAATGTAATATAATTGCTATTGGTGGAGATGGAACAGTAAATGAGGTTATAAATGGGATAAAAGATTTTAGTAAGGTTACTTTTTCTTACATACCTACAGGATCTAGCAATGATTTTGCTAAAGGATTGAGTTTATCTAATGATTATATGGAAGCTTTAGATAAATTATTAAATCCCAAGGATTTTAAAGAAATCAATATTGGAATAGTTTCTAATAAAAATGAAAAAAGATATTTTGCAGTTAGTTGTGGTATAGGTTTTGATGCAGATGTATGTTATGAAGCTTTAAACTCCACTATGAAAAAATTGCTTAATAAATTAAATCTAGGAAAGCTAACATATTTTGTTATAGCAGTTAAAAGATTATTTTTATCTAAGATGATAAGTATGGATGTTTCATTTGATAATGAGCAGTCTATTAAATATAATAAGGTATTTTTCATAGCTGCTATGAATTTACCTTATGAAGGTGGTGGTTTAAAGCTATCTCCTGATGCTATTTGTGATGATGATATATTAGATATTTGTCTTGTTAATAATCTACCCAAGATAAAAATATTCACCTTATTACCTACTGCTTTTAAGGGAAAACATACTAGATTTAAAGGGGTTAATCTTAAAAAGTGTAAAAAGATAGATATAAAGACAAGTACTCCTATGGCTGTCCATGTGGATGGCGAGTACTTTGGTTATCAGAATAATATTAATATTTCTTATGATAAACATAAGTTGAAAGTTATAGTTTAATATATAAAAGTCCTTATCATATTACTGTAAGATAAGGACTTTTTATTATAAAACTTGTTATATCTAGCTTAAAAAAGCATCAACTATAACTTCTTCAGCTTCTTCTTCACTTAAACCAAAAGTTTCAAGTTTTAACAACTGTTCATTATTAATTCTTCCTATGGCAGCTTCATGTACTATCTGTGCATCAGTATGATTTGCCTGAATTTCTGGGATAGAACTTACCTTAGCATTATCCATAATTATTGAGTCACATTGAACATGGGCTTTGCATTTTTCATTTCCAATGGCTATTGGATGGAATACTTGTACAGATTTATCCTTAGCAACTGAGCGAGATATTATTTGAAGTATGGCACCTTTTCCATTTAAATTACAACTTACATTGGAATGGGCAACTTGCTCATCATGAGTCATAAGTTTTTCAGTTATTATAAGCTTAGCATCTTTTCCAAGATTGGCTTCTGTTTCTCTTTTTGTAGAACTTACACCTTTTATTTGTGTCATTTCCATTTCACAGTAAGAATCTTCTTCCATGTTTACTACAGTTGTTGGATTTAATATTTTAGTACTTTGCACACTACCTTCTCCATAGTGTTTTTCTACATATTTAACTTTGGCATTTTTGCCTATATAAAAAGTATGTATACCATCATGTTCACTTGTACCACAGCCATCATTATGTATTCCACATCCAGCAATTATGGTAACATCGGCATTTTCACCTATATAAAAATCATTATAAACTAAATCATTTACATTATCCTCTGTTATTACAACTGGTATGTGAACAGTTTCACCTTTAGTGTTAGGTTTAACATTTATGTCTATTCCTGGTTTGTCTTCTTTAGGAGTTATTTTTATATTTTCACTAGATCTTCTTTCCACACCGCATCCATTACTTCTAAGGTTGTAAGCACCACTTACCTCTCCTGTAATATCAGCTATAGTTTCCAATAAATCTTTAATCATTGTATCTCTCATCAGTAAGTGCAACCTCCTTCATTTGACATAGACAATTTTTCATACCACCTTGTAATAAAGGTAGAATCTCTTCTTTAGTTCCCATACTTTCTATTTTACCATCAGATATTATCATTAACTCATCAGCTAAGTCTATGATTCTTTCTTGATGTGATATTATAACTACACTTTGTTCGTTGTTTTTCTTGAAGTTTGTAAATGTATCAACTAACATAGAAAAACTCCATAAATCAATTCCAGCTTCTGGTTCATCATATATAGATACTTTTGGGTTTCTTGCCATTAAAGAGGCTATTTCTATTCTCTTTAACTCTCCACCAGATAGTGAAGCATCTACATCTCTTTTTAAATATTCTCTAGAACAAAGTCCTACTTTTGATAAGTATTCACAACATATCTCTTCAGATAAGTTATTTCCTGAAGCAAGTTGTAATAATTTTTCAACAGTAACTCCTTTAAATCTAGGTGGTTGTTGAAAAGCATACCCAATTCCCATCTTAGCTCTTTCAGTTATACTTAAATCAGTTATATCAACACCATCAAAGTAAATCTTACCACTTGTTGGCTTTTCAATTCCCATGATTATTTTTGCCAAAGTGGATTTACCTCCACCATTTGGTCCAGTTATTACTAAAATTTTTCCTGTATCAATAGAAAAGCTTATGTCATCTAAAATTGTTATCTCCTCATTGCTGTCTAAAGCTTTTACCTTAAAAGATATATTCTTTAGTTCAAGCATTTTAAACATCCTTTCTAATTATGTTTCATACTGTAGTTTTATACCATATCCTTGCCAAAGCCCAAATTAATTATGAGTTTAGTGATTTTTTAAATCTTCTATTAGTTCTAATACTTTTTCTTTATCTGTTGCCCATGATGTACATATTCTTATTACTGTATGATTTTCATCATATTCTTCCCAAATAGCAAATGAATATTTTTTACTTAGTCTTTCTAAGTCAGTATTTTTAAGTATTGGGAAAATTTGATTTGTTGGAGATTTTATTAATAATTTATAGTTATTTTCTATTAAAGCATCTTGTATTAACCTAGCCATCTCATTTGCATGATTAGCCAAATCAAAGAACAAGTTGTCTTTAAATAATTCTATAAATTGAATTCCTAAAAGTCTACCTTTAGCAAGTAGTGCTCCTTTTTGTTTAATATTATATCTAAAGTCTTTTTTTAGTGAGTCATTACATATTACTAAAGCTTCACCAAATAAAGCTCCATTTTTAGTACCACCTATGTAAAATGCATCACATAAATTTACAAAGTCACTTAATTGTAAGTCGTTTTCTTTAGATGTAATTGCCGAAGCAATCCTAGCACCATCTATATATAGTAATAAATCATTTTCTTTACAATATGAATATAATTTAGCTATTTCTTGTTTTTTATAGATTGTTCCTATTTCTGTTGCTTGAGAAATAAAAACTAATCTAGGTTTTACCATATGTTCATCAGTATGTACTTTTAACACTTTTTCAATTTTATCTACAGTTAATTTTCCATCATCACTATCCACTGTGATAACCTTATGTCCAGTTGCTTCTATTGCTCCAGTTTCATGAACAGCAATATGTCCAGTATTTGCTGCGATGGCTGCTTCATGTTGTCTTAAAAAAGATGATATGGATATTAGATTTACCTGAGTCCCCCCTGGTATAAAGTGAATATCTATTTCATTATTTTTAAGTACATTTTTTAGTATATCCTTTGCACTTTCACAGTATTCATCAAGTCCATAACCAGCACTTTGTTTTAAGTTACTTTCCACAAGTGCATTTAGTATACTTTCATGTGCACCTTCACTATAGTCATTTATAAAACTATACATCCTTACCTCCCACAAATATTATTGCTTATATTTAAATATTATACAAAATTTATGACTATATCTACACATATTTTACACAAAATATAACATCTTTTCACATTAAAAAGAGTAGATTTCTCTACTCTTTTAGTTTTAGTTTATTTTATGAATTTATTGTATTCTTCCTCAGTTTTAGGAGCTACAATTTCTCCACTTTCCAATTTTTTAGTTTCTTCATTAACATAATCTAATATATCTTGAGGAACTAAATTAGAAGTTGTATCAGATATTCCAACAGCTCCTTCTTTTAATCCATATACTACTGAAGTACCTCCCTTAAATTCGTTATTTATAAAAGATTTAACTGTTTCATATACACCTATATCAACTCTTTTTATAGCAGAAGTTAAAACATTATTTGGAGCCAAATCACTTTGATCTCTATCTACACCTATGCCATATTTATTAGCTTCTTTGATTGCTTCTATAGAACCTGTACCAACATCGCCACCAGCTGTAAATATTACATCTGCTTTATTTGATATCATTTGATTAGCTATGGCCTTACCTTTTGCTTGATCTGAAAAAGAGTTCGCATATTGTGTTTGAATAGTACATCCTTTGTTGGCAGTTTTTACACCAGCCATATAACCATACTTATAAGTGTTTATAGGAGATATATCCATTCCACCTATAAATCCAACATTATTTGTTTTAGTCATTTTAGCAGCAATTAAACCTACTAAGAAAGCTGATTGTTCAGCATTAAAAACTATAGTTTCTACATTTTCTGGTATATTTTCATAAGTTTCATCTACAATTACAAATTTTTGTTCTGGATAATCTTTAGCTGCTTTTTCTATTATTGGAGCCAGTTTAGCACCTACACCAATTATTAAATCAGCTTCTTCATCAACAAGAGTTTCTACATTAGTTGTGTAATCTGCATCTTGTTTTGATTCTAGATACTTAACTTTTACGCCTAATTCTTTCTCTGCTCTTTGAAGACCTTCCCAAGCACTTTGATTAAAAGAATGGTCATTTACCCCTGCCACATCAGTTATCATTGAAACAGAGTATTCGTTTTTATTATTGTTATCAGTAGTATTATTAGACTTATTGCCACATCCTACCATAGTAGTACTTAATAAAGTTGCAGCAATTGTTAATGATATTAATTTTTTGAATTTCATGTGTTTACCTCCGTTGTCAAAATCATTCTTTATAACGACTTTTATATAAATATTATTTCGTTTAATTATCGTAAGTATTTCTTACAATTATAAAAATATTATTACCGAAATAATAAAAAACATCCTTGTATAATTTCATTGAAATATATATTAAACAGAAATTTATTTTAAATTCTATTTTTATATACAAAGATCATTTTTTATTAAAATTACTTAAAATTTCAATAATTGTTGATATATTAAAAACAGTGTACTAATATGAATGTATCAACAATTATTATAAAAACAAAGGGGTTATTTTATGGAATCTTATAGTTACATTTTAGACATTGCTTTAATTTTACTTTCAACTAAGTTATTTGGAATAATATCAAGAAAGTGTCAAATGCCTCAAGTTGTAGGAGCCTTGTTTGCTGGTTTAATATTAGGACCTGCATGTTTAAATATAGTACATGAAACAGAGTTCTTGACACAATTGGCTGAAATTGGAGTAATATTATTAATGTTCTTTGCAGGCTTGGAAACAGATGTGGAAGAATTAAAAAATTCAGGAAAAGCATCTTTGGTTATAGCTATATTAGGAATAATCGTTCCATTACTTGGAGGATTTTTAGTATCTTTATATTTTAATCGTGAAGGAGTCATGCCATTTTCTCATAATGGCAATATACTGCTTCAAAATATATTTATAGGAACTATACTTACGGCAACATCTGTAAGTATTACTGTTGAAACACTTAAAGAAATGGGGAAATTGAACTCAAAAGTAGGTAATACTATACTTGGAGCTGCAATCATAGATGATATTTTAGGTATAATAGCTCTTACAGTTGTTATAAGTTGTGCCGACTCAAATGTACATCTTGGAGTAGTTCTTCTTAAAATAGTATTATTCTTTTTATTTGCTATTTTTGCTAGTGCAGTATTTTATAAAATATTTAAATATTGGATGGATAAAGATGCTAAGCATAAGAGAAGATACGTTGTTGCAGTATTTGCATTTTGTTTATTATTAGCTTATATTTCTGAGGAATATTTTGGCGTAGCCGATATTACGGGAGCTTTTATAGCAGGACTTACTGTATCATCTATAAATAAAAAATACTATATTGAAGAGAAATTAGATACAGTATCTTATGCTTTTTTATCTCCTATATTCTTTGCAAGCATAGGACTTAAGGTAGTACTTCCTAAGATGAGCGCAATGCTTATATTATTTTCTATATGTTTAACTATTGTAGCAGTTATATCAAAAATTATAGGTTGTGGATTGGGATGTAAAATATTTAAATATACAAATAGAGAATGTATGCAAGTTGGTATAGGAATGGTTTCTAGAGGCGAAGTGGCTTTAATAGTTGCCAATAAAGGTTTCAATGCTGGTTTGATAAGTTCAGGAATTCTTGGACCAATCATAATAGTTGTTATTGCTACAACAATTTTATCACCAATATTATTGAAGATGTCTTATACTTATAAAACAAAAGAATCTTTCTTACTAGAATAAATAAATTTAGCTGCCGTAGGCATTAAACATATAAATTATTTAAGTTATTAAAATTAAATAAACTTATTAAATATGAAAAAGAAGCTTATTTTAAATAGGCTTCTTTTTTAGAATAAAATTATTTAAATGTAAAACTGATTATTTGTTTGATTTCATATCTTTCATAGCATTTATCTTTAATGGTAATGTAAATAGATTTATAAATCCTTCAGCATCTTTATGATCATATAATTCACTATTTCCAAATGAAGATATACTTTCATCATATAAAGCATTTTCTGTAAATATTCCAGCTGGTTTTATATTACCTTTGTATAATTTTAACTTAACAGAACCAGTAACATTTTCTTGTGTTTCATTCATAAATGCAGTTATGGCAGAGCAAGCTTTTGAATACCATTTACCATTGTAAATTAAATCAGCATACTCTAAAGATAATCTTTGTTTTAAGTGTAGTGAATCCTTATCAAGTGTAGCACTTTCTAAATAGTTATGTGCAGTATATAATATTTCTCCTCCTGGAGTTTCATATATTCCTCTTGATTTCATTCCCACCAATCTATTTTCAAGTATTTCCACTATACCTATACCATGTTTGCAACCTAGTTTATCTAAAGTTTCAAGAAGTTCTATTGGTGATAATTCTTCATTGTTAACTTTCTTAGGTACACCTTGCTTGAAATATATTTCTACATATTCTGGTGTGTCACAAGCATCTTCTGGGTCTTGAGTCTTTTTATATATGTCTTTACTATGTTCATTTTGCAAACATTCTATATCTCCACCTTCAGTAGATACATGGAATAAGTTATCATCTACTGAGTAGATTTTCTTTTTAGTTGCCACAACTTCTATATTGTGTTCATTTGCATAATCTATGGCATCTTCTCTAGATTTTATATCCCATATTCTCCAAGGAGCT
>JALFMW010000326.1 GCA_022782605.1 Clostridium sp.
TGTATATGTGTCAATGATGTGAAACAAACTTTTATAAAAAAATTGTAGTATCATTGAATTTATTATTGGTGCTGTCGCACCAGTACTTACAAAAATATATAAAATAAATTTTATACATTTTTGTAAGTTCAATTTTTATGCTACTGCTAATTCTAGTTCTGCTCTTTTTTCTTTTGGAGTTAAATATCCTAATACAGCCATTGGTATATTGTTTGACCTTTTTAAATATGCTCTTCCTTGCTTTATTAAGTCTTCTAGGCTATAAAATTTTAAATAGCTATAAAATCTTTCATTATCATTTCTATGGCTTCTTTCGACTTTTCCATTATGTTCTGGTGTTCTTGGTCTTATTTTATAATGCTTTATATTTAAGCTGTTTAACAACATATCCATTGGATGTTCTTTCTTTATTTTTGCTTGGTTATAACTGAATTCTGTACCATTATCTGTTTGAATTGTCTTTGGTTTATACCCAAAGTATTCTATACATCTTTTTACAAAATCCACTGTATTTGTTGGTGTTAACTCTTCATACCACCATAAAAATCTTTCTCTACTTGCTTCATCTATACATGTATATTGATAATATCTTTTATCTTCTGGCAATTTTACTTTACATTCATTTGGCACATATTTCGCATCTATTTGCCACTTTTCTCCTATGTTCTTTGGTGTTTCATATTTTTTATTATGTTTTTTCTTTGATGTATTTTTGATATTCATTCCTTTGTAAAACTTTATATTTAGCCTTTTCATTACTCTATACAATGATGTTATTTTTCTAGTATATCCTTTTTCTCTCTTTAATTTTGCCCACAATTCGCATAATGTTATTCTTGGATTTCTTCTTACATAATTTCTTATCCATCTTATTTCTTGATTTGTATGTGATTTTGGATGTCTTGTTTTTGGTCTGTGGCTTTTATCTTCAAGGCTTTCCTTTGTCCCATCATACTTTTTTACCCATCTCCATAATGAATATCTTGATATATGATATTTCCTGCAAGTATATTCAATATCTCCATTATTTAAATATGTTTTTACTGCATTTTCTTTTGTTTTTAAATCATGTGGCAAATACCTCTTTGTATTTTCTGTTTTTTGTGATATACTATTATCCATAAGTGATTCAAGTCCTTTCGTATAATTTTTATTTAGACAATTCAATTATACTACTTGAATCACTTTTTTTCTATATATTTTGTTTCACATCAATTGTAACACTACATTTTTTGATTTTTCTAAAAGTTTTTCAAAAATTCATTTTAATTTATACTATGTAAATTTTATTACTACTAAATAATTATAAAAATTCTTTGTGAATTTTATGTTTAACGGAAGCCACCGCCACCTCCGCCACCACCGAAGGAACCACCACCTCCACCGCCAGAAGAGAATCCACCTCCACCAGCAGTATAATTTTCAGCAGCACTTCTTGCAGAAGAAGCAGCCGATACACTAGATCTTGTAAAACTATTTATCAAAATAATAGTGTCATAATCAAAATTATTTTGTTCAATAACCTCAGGATATAGATTTTTCAATTGTTTAGCAACCTTATCAGCAATACCAAACAAGTAAGCAAACATTAAATATTCATCCCATAAATGAACCTCTAAAACTTCCTTAGTATCCATTCTTGAAAATTCTTCCAAAAATTTCTTTAATCCACATAATTCTACACTATCATTATATAATTTATCACTCATAACATTAAAATATTTACACTCTTCTTTTGATGTTCTTTGATATATAGAATTATCACTTTTTAATTTATTTATCTCATCATTTTCAATTAAAGAAAACATATTAAAAAACTTATTATAATTTTTACGACACCACTTTTCTAATTCCTTATTTTCTAAGACACCATCATTACTTGCTTCATACATAACATCAAATAATTTTTTTTCAAATGAATTATCAAAAGTAGGATTAAGTCTTAAATCAATACTTGAAGTTTTTTTATTAAAAATTCCTTCTTCACTAGTCAAAAATTTAACCTTATTCTCCT
>JALFMW010000371.1 GCA_022782605.1 Clostridium sp.
AAAAGAAAAAGAAAAAATAAAAAGGGTGTAGGTGTATGAAGATAAAAATGTTAAAGAGATTTTTTTGTCAATATGTCATTGTGGGCTTATTTGTATTTTTTTTAGTGTTTAGTATCATCACTGGTTTTGTATTTCAAATAAAGAAGATAAATGAATATAAAACACAGATAGCACAAATAACAAGTCAGATAAAAGATACTAAAGAGGAAATAAGTAAGTTAGAGAAGTCAAGTAAAAACAATGATTTAGAAAGCATGGCGAGAAATCAGCTTGGTATGATAAAACAAAATGAAATAATATATTTAGATTCAGATGAAAGAGATAACTAAGTTATCTCTTTTTAGTTTATAATAATATTATTACAAACTAAGGAGGAAAACATGAAAATAGGAACAATTGATATAGGTACAAACTCAATGAGATTATTAGTTGCAGATTATAAAAATAATAAAATTGAAACTAGAAAAAAATATGTAAATACAACTAGAATCGGTCAAGGTGTTGATAAAGATGGATATATTATAGAAGAAGCTTTAGAAAGAAATTTAAAAGCTCTTAAGGAATTTAGTGAAATATGCAAAAAAGAAGAGTGTGAAGAAGTATATTGCATGGGTACATCAGCTCTGAGAGACAGTAAGAATGGGCAAGAATTTGTTACTAGAGCAAAAGCTTTAACAGGTATAGATGTAAATATAATTTGTGGAGATGAAGAATCAAATTTAGGTTTTATGGGAGTTTTGCAAGGTACTGATGGAGATAAAAAAGAAGACATTCTAGTACTGGATATTGGTGGTGGATCTACAGAATTTATAGTTGGAAATGAAGAAGGAATAAAGTTTTGCAAGAGTGAGAATGTTGGAGCACTTAGAATGACTGAAAAATTTATTACAACAGACCCAATTGATGATGAAGAATTTAATGAGATGGTTAAATTTATAGAAGAGACAATATCATCAACATTAGATACACTTAAACCTATGAAAATAAATAAATTAGTAGGAATTGGAGGAACAATTACTTCCCTTTCTGCTATGAATCAAGAACTTGAAGTATATTCCATGGAAAAAGTTCATAATAGTGTAGTTACGAAAAAAGATTTAGAAAAAATTCTACAAAATTTAAAAAAGATGACATTAAATGATAAAAAAATGCTAAAAGGACTACAGCCAAAACGAGCAGATATTATAACATCTGGTGTAAAAATATTACATATTATAATGGAAAAATTAGAATTTGAAGAAATAATGATAAGTGAGTACGATAATTTGGAAGGCTTAATGTGTCAAAAATCAAAAAATATGTCTTAATTTTTTAGGAATACTAAAACCAATTGTGACAAAATATAAATCTCCCCTTTGATACAATTTATGTTAAACAAAGGAGGAGATTTTTTATGGAGAGAGATGGAACTGCTGTAAAAAATAAGACTATGAATTTAAATAAAATTAAATTAAATAGATATATAAATATAAAAACAGTAATTTTTATGTTACTGGGATTTTTCTTGAGTCGGTTTACTATTGTTGATGGGGTAGCACCCTTTGGAATAGCATTCTTCTTGTTTTTTATTAAATTTGATCAATATAAATACCCGGTATTTTTATCAACTTTAGCAGGAGTTTTATTATCATTTAATGACATATCATCCGTTATAAAATATAGCATATGTTTAGTTATTATCTTAATATTTAGTAATAAAATCAAAAAATTAGACTCCATATCTAAGATTAGTTTGTTAGGTGCAATTATACTATTACCAATGTCTTTAGGAGAAGTTGCTTATTATAGTAATAATAATGTATACGATTATATAGTCGTATTTATGGAATTTGTAGTTACTTTCATTTCATCTTATATATTTTCGTTTGGGATAAAATTCTTATTAAACAACAAAAGTAAAATGTACATCAGTCCCGAGGAGGTAGTTTCCCTCAGCCTATTAGTTGCCTTTAGTATTATAGGAATGGGTGATATAGGTTTATTCGGTGTTTCAGTCAGAGGAGTTTTAGCAACTGTGCTAATACTTACAGCATCCATACTAGGTGGATCTACTCTAGGTGCCACAAGTGGAGTTATCGTTGGTTTAGGTTTTATGATTTCTAACGTAGTATCAGCCCTATATATGGGAGTATATTCTTTTGCAGGCCTTGTATCAGGGGCATTTAATAAATTAAACAAATATATTTCTATAATAGGATATTTATTAAGTTGGATAATAATATATTCCTATACTTCTGGAATAACTTCAAATTTATCACAAATAATTGATATAGCTATAGGATGCTTAATAGTTTCATTGATACCAAAATCATTTTTTAGCAAAATGGAGAAATTGGTTAAAACTAAAGTGGACTCCAATGAGGCTGTTTATGAATATATAACAAGAAGTAAAAACATAACAAGTAGCAAGCTTATGAATATACAAAGAGTATATAATGAGTTAGCAAATACTTTTGATAAGGTTAGAGAAAGAGACAAAATAATTGACCAAAGGGACGTAGCGACAATAATTGATATGATTCACAACGATGAATGTAAATATTGTAGTATGCAGAGAATTTGTTGGGAATCTAAATTTAATTATACTTACAACTTAATATATGAAATGATAGAAAAAATTGAGGATGGTGAGATAAGTGAAAGGGATATTCCAGATAAATTTAGAAAAGAGTGTATGAAACCAGAGATAATTATAAAAGTAGCTAATTATTATTATAAGATGTATGCACTTGACTATGACTGGAATATGAAATTATGTGAAACTAGAAATGTTATATCAAAACAAATTAGGGATATTTCAAAATCCATAGAATCCATATCTAAAAGTTTAGATCAAGATATCATGTTAAATTTAGATAAGGAAAAGGAAATTTTTGATGAGTTACAAAGAAATAATATAATTGTGGACAAGGTTAATTATATACAAGAGAATAATGAGGATTTCAAAATAACAATAGAAATGAAAAATTGTAGAGATGGTTGCTTATGTGATGAAAAATTATTAAAAATTATTTCTGACTTTGTGGGAGAAAGTTTAGATATACAAAAGATAGGATGTCATTGCTTAGGAGAAAATTGTAAGGTAATTCTTACAAAGGCTGAAAAATTTAAAGTGGTCACTGAAGTTGCAACTATGTCTAGAGATGGTCATATATTCTGCGGAGATAATTATACTTTTATGGAAATATACGAAGGTAAATATATGATGGCTATAAGTGATGGTATGGGTAAGGGGAAAAAAGCATATGATGAATCCTCTGTTACTATAGACATATTGGAAAATATGATGGAAGCTAAAATTGATAAAGAGATAGTTATAAACACTATAAACAATATGCTTTTACTTAAGTCGTCAGAAGAGATTTTTTCAACCCTTGATTTGGGAATAATAGATTTGAAAAAAGGAAGACTTGAAACTGTTAAAATGGGAGCTTGCTCGACATATATTAGTAGAGAAAATAAAGATGTGGATTTAATATCATCATCTTCGCTTCCTGTGGGAATACTATCAGAAGTAAACCTAGATAGACATAATGTCAAAATTAAAGATGGTGATTTTATTATAATGGTCTCTGATGGGATTGTTGATGCAGGTAAGAATAATGATTTTGGAGAAAACTGGTTAATATACTTCCTTAAAAAATTAACAACAGCTAATCCTAAAGAAATAGCAAATCAAATATTAGATAGAGCCTTAGAATTGCAACTTGGAGATGTTGAAGATGATATGACAGTATTGGTAACTAAGGTTACTAGCAATTAATTTACAAAAAACATCAAAAATGTATAAAATGAGATAAAATATGTTGATAAGTTTGTAAAATATGTTGATAATTAGTAACAAAATGTAGAATTCATAAAAAACAAACTATATGTAACCCTTGAAAATACTGACTTATAAAGGGGTATCGGGGTGTTGATATGTTAATAAGTATGTGGATAACTTTGGGATTGTTCACGATATATAAAATTGAATAATTTGTAAAAAAATAAGCCATCCTATTATTAAGTAACTTGATGAAAGGGTGGCTTTTTATGAGCAGAAAGTTATTAAGTATATTAGTATTACTTTTATTGATATTTGGGATTTATAATTTTAGACAAGGCATATTAGATAATTATGTATCTATATATGCTCAAGATGAGAAGGATGAAGACAAGCCTAAAAAAGAAATAGATTATAGTAAATATTGTTGGAATTTATATGCACTTTATAAAAATGATGATGCTTGGAAGAGAGATTTGAAGAAGTTTAATGAAGATATGAATGAACTTGAAAATTATATAGGTAAAATAACTAAATCAAAAACTCATTTATCATTTGGTCTTGCAATTAAAGAAAAACTAGATATAAAGCTAAATGATTTATCTGCTTATGCTAAATTAAATAAAGATTTGAACAAGAACTCATATGAATATTTAAGTATGACAGAAGAAATAAGTAAATCATACTCAAAGTATATTAAAATCATATCTCAATTAGAATTAGAAATATTAAAGTTACCAGATAAAGAATGTAATAAATATTTATCAGATAAAAAGATTAATAGTAAATATGGTATGTATATAAGGAATATTAGAAGAAATAAAAAACATTATTTAGATGATAAAAGTGAAAATATATTATCTAATCTTTCATCTATAAATGGATTACCTAGTAATGTTTATGACTTATTTAGAAATATGGATAAAAAAACAGAGATTACTCCATCTGAATATGAAACTGTTATGCAAAATTATGATAGAGAAAAAAGAATAGAAGCCTATAAAAGTGAATTTTTACCATATAACGATAATATAAATACTTTAGCTGGATTATTAGGTGGACAAGTAAATAAAAATGTATTTTATTCAAATACAAGAAAATACGATTCTGCTTTACAAATGTATTTGGACTCAGATAATATTAATCCTAAAGTTTATAAAAGGTTAATTAAAACTGTAAGTGAAAATACAGATAGTTTACATAAATATATAAGTCTTAGAAAAAAAGTTTTAAATTTAGATAAAGTTTATTACTATGATATGTTCGTTCCAATAGTAAGTGAGCCAGAAGATGTAATATCTTATGACAAAGCACAAGGTATGGTTTACTCTGCATTAGCTCCTCTAGGAGAAGATTATGAAGATGTAGTATATAAGGCTTTTAATGAAAGATGGATAGATGTTTTTTCAAAAGACAACAAAGTAAGTGGAGGTTATTGCTTATCTGTGTATAATAACCATCCTTACATTCTGTTAAATTACAACAGTTCCATAGGAGGGGTATCTACACTAATACATGAATTGGGGCATGGAGTATATGAATATTTTAGTTCTAAAAATCAAAATTTTTATAACTCATCTCCATCAATTTTTACTCATGAAGTTGCATCAACAACAAATGAAGTTTTACTTTATGAAAATTTGATTAAAAATGCAAGAAACAATAAAGAAAAAGCCTATTATATAAGTATGTATTTAGATTTTATAAAGAACACTTTATATACTCAAACTATGTATGCGGAATTTGAAGATTACATACATGAAACAGTTGAAAATAATAAACAAATAAATGCTTTAGTTTTAAATGATAAGTGGTCAATGCTTTTGAAAAAATATTATGGTGAAGACTTTGAAGTGGATCCATTATCTATGGTTGGCTGGGCTAGAATACCGCATTTCTATAATAGCTTTTATGTTTATAAATATGCTACAGGGTGCTGTAGTGCAGTTAGTTGTGCCCAAGATATATTAAAAAATGGACCAGATAATTATTTAAACTTCCTTAAAAAAGGAGGTTCTGATTATCCTTTAAATCTGTTAAAATCTAATAATATTGATTTAAATAGTCAAAAACCTATTAAAAATACAATTAAAAAATTTGATGAATTAGTTAATGAATTAGAAAAACTTTTAAATGAAAAATAAATTAGCAATAAGAATAAACGTGGTAAAACTATAAATCTAGTGATAAAATTAAACTATAAAAATAGGTATTGATATAATTTATTGCACTTAAAATTATTGGAGGGAATCAATTATGCAAAGGAAGATAAGAAAAGCTGTGATACCTGCTGCTGGCCTTGGAACAAGATTTTTACCAGCAACAAAAGCACAACCAAAAGAGATGTTACCTATTGTTGATAAACCAACATTACAATATATAATAGAGGAAGCTGTTGCCTCAGGTATTGAGGAAATATTAATAATAACAGGTAAAAATAAGAAATCAATAGAAGATCACTTTGATAAGTCAGTTGAACTAGAGTTAGAACTTGAACAAAAAGGAAAAACTGACTTGTTAGAAGTAGTTAGAGATATATCAAAAATGATAAATATCTATTATATAAGGCAAAAGGAGCCAAGAGGTCTTGGTGATGCTATACATTGTGCGAGAAGTTTCATAGGCGATGAACCTTTTGCAGTTATGCTTGGTGATGATATAGTTGATAATGATGTACCATGTTTAAGACAGCTTATGGATGCATATGAGGAATATAGAACAACAATACTTGGAGTTCAAATGGTTGAAAAAGAAAATGTAAATAAGTATGGTATAATAGAAGCTAAACATATTGAAGATAGAGTTTACAAAGTCAAGGATTTAGTTGAAAAACCAGATGTTGATAAAGCTCCTTCTAATATTGCTATTTTAGGTAGATATATAATAACTCCTGAAATATTTGAAATATTAGAAGATTTACCTGCCGGAAAAGGCGGAGAAGTTCAATTGACAGATGCATTAAAAAGATTGTCTAAAAAAGAGGCTATGTATGCATATAACTTTGAAGGTAGAAGATATGATGTGGGAGACAAATTAGGTTTCTTAGAAGCTACCGTTGATTTTGCTCTTAAAAGAGAAGAACTTAAAGATGATTTTATGAAATATCTTAGAAAAGTTAGCCTTGAAGAATCGGATAAAAAAGAAATAGATAATTAGAGAGGTGATTCAAATGGCACAAAAGAAAATAGTAAAATATATAGCAATAGGTATAGCTATAATTTTTGTTTTAACAAGTGTATCAACATTAATAAGTGTACTAGCGATGTAATTTTATATTAAAAAGTTAGCCTTTTTAGGGCTAACTTTTTTTATTTTATGAATAAATAGACCTATTTTTTACTGGGTTATCAATATGAGAGCATTAAGTTTTTGTTTGAAAAGTTAATATAAATAGTAGGTCATATTTATTATTTTAATAAAAATAAATTAGTATATGATATACTATTTACTAAAACAAGTGTATAATATATAATTGCTATAGGACATAACAAAGGAGAGGTGAAATTCATGGATAGAAACTTAGCATTAGAGCTTGTGAGAGTTACTGAGACAGCTGCTTTAGTATCTTCTCAATTTATGGGTAGAGGTGATAAAGATGGAGCAGATGGTGCAGCAGTAGAAGCTATGAGAAGAGCTTTTGAATCTGTAAAAATTAAAGGTGAAGTAGTTATTGGTGAAGGGGAACTTGATGAAGCACCAATGTTATACATAGGAGAAGTAGTAGGATTACAAAGTGAAGACTGTATAGAAGTAGATATAGCAGTTGATCCCCTTGATGGAACTACATTGATATCAAAAGGATTACCAAATGCAATATCAGTAATTGCTGTTGGTAAAAAAGGTTCTCTTCTTCGTGCACCAGATACATATATGAAGAAAATAGTAGTAGGTCCAAAGGCAAAGGGATGTATAGACTTAGAAAAAAGTGTTGAAGAAAATATATTAAATGTTGCAAAGGCATTAGGTAAAAAAACTACACAAATGACTATAATGACTCAGGATAGAGAAAGACATAACTATATAATAGAACCAGCTAGAAAACTAGGATGTCAAATTAGAATGTTTGGTGATGGTGATGTGGCAGCAGGTATTGCAACATGCTTTGAAGAAACAGGTGTAGATATGCTTATGGGAATAGGTGGAGGACCTGAAGGAGTTATAACTGCCGCTGCTATAAAGAGTATGGGTGGCGATATGCAAGCTCAAATCTATCCAATGAGTGAACAAGAAAGAAATAGATGTCATGAGATGGGACTAAGTGATAAAGATATAGAAAAGAAATTAACTTTGGAAGACTTGGCTAAAGGTGATGATTTATTTTTCGCAGCAACAGGAATTACAGAAGGTAATTTATTAAAAGGTGTTATAAATGTTGGTGATAATAAAGCTAAGACAGAATCTATTGTTATGAGATCAAAAACGGGAACAATAAGATTTGTAGATGCTATACATAATTTAGATAAAAATGAAATTTTAGTTGATTTAATGAAAAAATATAATAAAGAATAAAAATAAATTAATTTGTAAAAGTTATAAAAGTGATTTTGAATATAAAAAACTGGCGACCCTTAGGTGTCAGTTTTTTTGTTTAAGTATGATACTATTTCTATGAATAAATTTACAGAATATAGTAAAAATAATAAAAAAGATAAGATCTAGCAGCTTTATGTGTTGACCATGATATTTAATAATGATATTATTATTTTATTAAATTCGTAGAGTATAAATAAATACTTTTCTTTTTCACACCCTATATTTCCTTTTAAAATAAAAAATTTAATTATAGCCTTAATTAATATGTGAGGAGGTTCATTTGAACTTGGAAAATATAACAATGGAAGAATTGAGTAAGAAAACTTTGCCAGAACTTAGAGATATGGCTAAAGCTTTAAATATAAAATCAGTTACTAAATATAAGAAAAATGATTTAATTGAATTAATAAAAGATAACAGCAATGATAATAAAGAAGATAACACTGCTAAAGATAGTGATGAACATGTGAAAAAACAAAATATAAAGGCTGAGCAACAAAAAATAGAAAAAGAAAATATAGACAATAACGTAAACAGAAATAGATATATCAATAGAAATAATGATTCGGAAAATACTAGACAGGGTGAAAAAACAGATTATGCACCTTATGTAAAAACTTATAATAAAGAAAGCCAAAACAATTCTCGTAATTTCAATAATAACAATAAAAATACAAGTATGGAAAATAGAAATCAGAGAAATAATAAAGGTAATTATGTACCCAAAGTTGTTGAAGAATCTAAAATAGTTAATGAATTCAATACTTCTAAAGATGATGAAGTAGTTGGGGTCTTAGAAATACTTCCAGATGGATTTGGATTCTTAAGAGGATCAAATTATCAATCTACAGATGAAGATGTATATGTATCACCATCTCAAATAAGAAGATTTAATCTTCAAACAGGAGATAAGGTAAGGGGTATAACTAGACACCCTAAAACAGGAGAGAAATTTAGAGCACTTTTATTTGTTCAAAAAGTTAATGATGAAAATCCAGAAACTTGTATAAATAGAAAACCTTTTGTAAGTTTAACACCTATTTACCCAGAGGAAAGATTAACACTTGAGAAGAGTCAAAATGAAATATCGACTAGATTAATAGATTTAATTTCACCTATAGGAAAAGGTCAAAGGGGTTTAATTGTTGCACCTCCTAAAGCAGGTAAAACAATACTTCTAAAAAGTGTAGCAAATAGCATTGCGAAAAACTATCCAGATGTGGAACTTATCGTTTTATTAATAGATGAAAGACCAGAAGAAGTTACTGATATGAGGGAATCTATAAATGGTGATGTTATTTATTCAACATTTGATCAAGTATCTAATCACCATGTTAAAGTTGCTGAAATGGTATTAAATAGAGCACAAAGACTTGTTGAACATGGTAAAGACGTTGTAATACTTCTAGATAGTATAACAAGACTTGCGAGAGCTTACAACTTAACAATATCTCCAACAGGAAGAACTTTATCAGGTGGGCTTGATCCAGGAGCTCTACATGGGCCTAAAAAATTCTTTGGTGCAGCTAGAAACATAAGACAAGGTGGTTCTTTAACTATACTTGCTACTGCTTTAGTTGAAACTGGTTCAAGAATGGATGATGTAATTTTTGAAGAGTTCAAAGGAACTGGAAATATGGAATTACATCTTGATAGAAAACTTGCTGAGAAGAGAATATTCCCTGCAGTAGATATTTATAAATCAGGAACTAGAAGAGAAGATTTATTATTAACAGAAGAAGAAAAAACTGCTCTATACAAATTAAGAAAAGAAATGAGCAATAATTCTATTTTAGAAGTTACAGATAATTTAATAGAAGCATTAAAGAAAACAAAAAATAATGAGGAATTTATAGGAAGTATTAAGTAAAAATCATATAGATAAGAAAATAAAAATCCTTGAATCACTAAAAGACATGTGTTATAATGATGTAGTTGAAGATGAAAGCTTAAAAATTAATATAATTAATTTAAAATATAATTGAAAAAGAGGTGACTAGAATGCAAAAAGATATACAACCAAAATACAATGCTATAGAAGTACACTGTGCATGTGGAAATACTTTCGTAGCTGGTTCAACTAAGGACGAAATAAGAGTTGAAATATGTTCAGAATGCCATCCTTTCTATACTGGAAAGCAAAAAAATATAGAAGCTGGTGGAAGAATAGACAAATTCAAAAAAAGATTCAAAATGGATTAATTTTTGTAAAAAAGGGGTTGGGTATCCAACCTCTATTTTTATTTTCTCTAATTACTAAAAAATACATAATTTTATAATATTATTAATAATAACATTATGATTACGACTTAGGAGGTTCGAGAATATGTATAGACCAGTAAATCACGGTTATATTGAAGTAGTAGTAGGGCCTATGTATAGTGGGAAAAGTGAAGAACTAATAAGAAGATTAAAAAGAGCTAAAATAGCAAAGCAAAATATTGTTGTATTCAAACCTCATATAGACGACAGATATAGTAAAAGTGATGTTGTATCTCATAGTGGGGACAGTATAGAAGCTATTCCAATAGAAAAATCATCAGATATATACAAAATTATAGATAAAGATGTACAAGTTGTAGGAATAGATGAGGTACAATTCTTTGATGAAGAAATAGTAGACGTGGCTATAGACTTAGCTAACAAGGGAGTAAGGGTTATAGCAGCTGGACTTGATATGGATTTTAAAGGAGAACCATTTGGTCCAACACCAAAACTTTTAGCAATTGCTGAATTTGTTGACAAGATTCAAGCCATTTGTTCTGTATGTGGTCAACCAGCAACTAGATCACAAAGATTAATAGATGGAAGACCAGCAAGATATGACGATCCAATAATTCAAGTGGGTGCTGTAGAAAGTTATGAAGCTAGATGCAGGAAATGTCATGTTGTAAAATAAATTATTAACCCCTTAAAAGTATAATATAATACTCTAAGGGGAATTTTTATATTATAATAGTTTTAGTAATTGAAAATTATTATGAGGAGTAATATCATGAAGAAGCAAAATGTTGGAGGTCAAGCTGTAATTGAGGGTGTTATGATGCAATCTAAAAATTACAGAGCTATTGCAGTTAGAAAAAGTAATGGAGAAATTGAACTAAAAAAAGAACGAATAAAAAGCTGGGTACAGGATAAAAAAATAGATAAGATACCTTTTTTAAGAGGTGCTTTTGTTTTATTTGAAACAATGATAGAAGGTATGAAAAGTTTAAACTATTCTTCTGAATTTTTTATGGAAGATGATGAAGAGGAAGAAGATGCAATAGATAGATTTTTAAAAAAGATATTTAAAGATAAGGCAAATGATGCAATAATGGCAGTGTCTATGGTACTTGCTATGTTGATTTCTGTTTTCTTTTTTGTATTAATACCAACAAGTGTAGTTGGTGCATTTTCTTGGCTTATAAAAAATAATATTGTATTAAACTTAATGGAAGGGTTATTAAGAATAACAATATTAATATTATATATGTTAGGAATATCAAAACTTGAAGATATAAAGAGAACATTTATGTATCATGGAGCAGAGCATAAGGTTATTTATTGTTATGAAAATGACTTAGAATTGACAGTTGAAAATGCAAAAAAATTTGGAACACTTCATCCTAGATGTGGAACAAACTTTTTATTTTTAGTTATGGCAACATCAATCATATTATTTTCATTCTTTGGTTGGCCTAATATTATAGCTAGAATAATCATGAGAATTTTATGTATACCAATAGTTGCAGGGATATCTTATGAGATAATTAAATTTCTTGGGAAATATGATAATATATTAAGTAAAATTGTTGCTTATCCAGGAATGATGTTACAACATATTACTACAAATGAACCAGATGATGAACAACTGGAAGTAGCAATAAAAGCTTTAAAAGCAGTGATTTAAAAGAAATAAGGGAGATACTTATGACTATTAAGGATATAATTGTAAAATATTCAAAAGAACTTGAAGAAATAAGTCCTACGCCTAGGCTTGATGTGGAAACCTTACTACAAAAAGTTCTAGGAGTGGATAGATTATATATACTTTTAAACTTAGAAAGAGTTCTAAGTGAAGATGAAGAACAATTATTTAATAAATTTATAAATGAAAGATTGAATAATAGACCAATTGCTTATATAGTAGGAAATCGTGAATTTATGGGATTAGATTTCTTTGTTAAAGAAGGTGTATTAATCCCAAGACCTGATACAGAAGTGTTAGTTGAAGAAGTGATTAAACTAGCAAAGAAAAAAGATGCTAAAAACATATTAGATATAGGAACAGGTTCAGGAGCTATAACAATAAGTTTAGCAAAATATTTAGAAAATGTTAAGGTGACATCTGTAGATATATCAGATATAGCCTTAGAAATTGGCAAAAGAAATGCTATAAGTAATGAGGTGGATGATAGGATAAATTTTGTGAAATCAGATTTATTTACAAACATAGATAAAGAAACGAAATTTGATATAATAGTTTCAAATCCACCATATATAAAAAGAGAAGTAATTGATACTCTAGATAAACAAGTAAAAGACTATGAACCATATAATGCTCTTGAAGGTGGAGTTGATGGTTTAGATTTTTATAGAGCTATTACTAAGCAAGCTAAAGAATATCTAAAAAAAGGTGGAATTTTAGCTTATGAAGTTGGCCACGACCAAAGTAAAGATGTTAGTAAGTTAATGGAGATGGATGGATATACTAATATATATACTCTAAAGGACTTGCAACAAATTGACAGAGTTGTTATAGGCACTGTTTTGTGATATAATGAATTGCTTGAAATTGTACGAAAAAAGAGGTGAACGGTATGTTAGATAAACTACAAGTTTTAGAAGATAAATATATGGATTTAACTGAAAAAATCAGTGATATGGAAGTAATAAACGACCAAAAAGTTTGGCAAAAGTATATGAAAGAACATGCGGATTTAGAACCTATCGTTAATAAATACAGAGAATATAGAAATGTATTAAATGACCTTAGAGAATCTAAGTCAATCTTAGAAGAAGAATCAGATGAAGAACTAAGAGAATTAGCAAAAATGGAGATATCTGAATTAGAAGGACAAGTTGAGCCACTAGAAGCTGAATTAAAAATACTTCTACTTCCAAAAGACCCTAACGATGAAAAGAACGTTATAGTTGAAATAAGAGGTGGAGCAGGTGGAGACGAAGCGGCTCTATTTGCAGGAAACTTATTCAGAATGTACTCTAGATATGCTGAAAGAAGAAGATGGAAAATTGAACTTTTAAGTGCTAGTGATACTGGAGTTGGAGGATACAAAGAGGTATCATTCCTAATAAAAGGTAAAGGTGCTTACTCAAGACTTAAATATGAATCAGGAGTTCATAGAGTTCAAAGAATACCAGCTACTGAATCTGGAGGAAGAATCCATACTTCAACTGCTACAGTTGCAGTTTTACCAGAAGTAGAAGATGTAGAAGTAGAAATAAATCCAAATGATTTAAGAATAGATGTGTTCCGTGCATCAGGAAATGGTGGACAATGTGTCAACACAACTGACTCAGCTGTACGTATAACTCACATACCTACAGGTGAAGTTGTATCTTGTCAGGATGAAAAATCTCAGCTAAAAAATAAAGAAAAAGCTTTAAAAGTATTAAAAGCTAGACTTTATGATAAAGCTTTAGCAGATCAACACGATGAAGTTGCTGCAGAGAGAAGAAGTCAGGTTGGTACAGGAGATAGATCTGAGAGAATAAGAACTTATAACTATCCACAAGGTAGGGTAAGTGATCATAGAATAAACTTAACTCTTTATAAGTTAGATCAATTCTTAGATGGTGATCTAGACGAAATGATAGATGCATTAATTACAGAAGATCAAACTAAAAAGATGACAGCAATATAAAATCCCTAAATTTTTAGGGATTTTTTCTATAGTTAATTAAATATAATTAATATGTAATATATTAAAAATTTAATTACGGGGTGAAATAATATAATGATATTAAAAGTTACACTAATAGGATTGTTGGCTGGAGTATTAGGCACAGGAGCCGGGGGAATTTTATCTGCTATATTTAGAAAAGAAGTGGACAGATATCTTAATTTTTGTATGGGATTATCTGGCGGCATAATGCTAGCAGTAGTAGTTTTTGATTTGATGAAAGAAGCAATGGATACAAGTGGGGTACTTTATACTGTACTATTTACGTTTATGGGTGTATTATTAACTATGTTGATAAA
This sequence comes from Clostridium sp., assembly GCA_022782605.1. Taxonomy (GTDB): domain Bacteria; phylum Bacillota; class Clostridia; order Peptostreptococcales; family Peptostreptococcaceae; genus Terrisporobacter. Next base: position 14,505 of record JALFMW010000371.1, read on the forward strand.
AAGTAAACTAGATTTTGCAGGTGAAATGAAATCAGGATATTTGATTTTCATAAGTATATTACTACATAATTTACCAGAAGGTTTAGCTATAGGATCATCATTTATTTCAGAAGAAGCTTTAGGAATTACCTTAGCAATAGTAATTGGATTACATAATATACCAGAAGGTTTAGCTACTGCCTTAAGTTTAGCAGGAGCTAGAGTACCTGTAAAAAAAATCATATTATTTACTTTCATTGCAGGGTTACCAATGGGACTAGGTAGTTTTTTAGGAGTTTACTTTGCTGGATTATTTAAATCATTAATAGGTTTATTTTTATCTTTAGCAGCAGGAACAATGTTGTTTGTAGTTTTAGATGAGATAATGCCAAAATCTAAAAGTTTATATAGTATAATTGGATTTTTAACAGGAACAATAATTGTATACTACATATAGATTTAAGCATGGAGGGAGTGATAAATGAAATGACACTTATAAGTAAGATAGATGAGAATAATATAAATAAAGAAGAAATAAAAAAGCAAGCTGAAATATTAAGAGAAGGAAAAACTGTAATTTTTCCAACAGAAACAGTTTATGGCTTAGGAGCTAATGCATTAGATGAAGAGGCAGTTAGCAAAATATATAAAGCAAAAGGAAGACCTAGTGATAATCCATTAATAGTACATATTTATGATAAAAAACAAGTTAATCAATTAGCAGAAAATATAAATGAAAAAGCAGAAATAATAATGGATAAATTTTGGCCAGGACCTATAACTATCATATTAAATAAAAAAGATATAGTACCTATGAGAACTAGTGGAGGATTAGATACAGTTGCCATTAGAATGCCTTCAAATCCAGTAGCAAAGGCTCTTTTAGAAGAAGTAAAATTACCTATTGCAGCTCCATCTGCTAATATTTCAGGTAGACCATCTCCCACAAAAGGTATACATGTATATCATGAAATGAATAATAGAGTAGATGGTATTATCATAGGTGGAGATTGTACTTTTGGTTTAGAATCAACAGTGCTTGATTTAACTAATGATGTACCAATGATATTAAGACCGGGAAGTATAACAAAAGAAGATTTAGAAAATGTTATTGGACATGTAAATATGGACCCAGCTTTAGAAAAAAAAGAAGATAATATAAAAGCTAAGGCTCCAGGAATGAAGTATAAACATTATTCTCCTAATGCAGAGGTCTTCATTGTATCAGGAAAAACAGATGATGTTGCTAATAAAATTAATGAATTAGTGGATAATAACTCTAAAGAGGGATTAAAAACAGTAGTAATGTGTTTAGAAGATAATAAAAATAAATATAATTGTGATACTATAGTTTTAGGTGAAAACTTAGAGGAAGTAGCTATGAATCTGTTTAGTTCACTTATTAGTGCAGATGAAAAAGAATATGATATAGTTTATAGTGAAGAATTTCCGAATAAAGGTATAGGTAGAGCAATAATGAATAGATTGCTAAAATCTGCTGGATATAAAATAATAAAAGCTTAAAATGATTTAAAGGATTATTGTTAAAGAGTGTAAAAATAATAATGCTTAATATAAAGAAGTAAAATAAGTGAAAACTAAAAAAAATCTAGATATATAATTGAAAAAATTTGTAAAATATTTTAAAAAGTTAAGTTTTACTATGGAGTATTAATTGAAAATTATGTATAATTAAATAAATAGTAAAAAAAATCAAACATAAAATATTATGTAATTGAAGTGATTATATTTAGGTAATAACTTTACATATTAATAAGGAGTTTTGATTATGAGAATAGGTTTAGGATGTGACCATGGAGGATATAATCTAAAACTTGAAATCATTGAATATCTAAAATCTAAAAATATAGAATATATTGATTTTGGTGCAAATAATGATAAAGAATCAGTTGATTATCCTGTATATGGGGAAAAAGTTGCAAATGCAGTTATCTCAAAAGAAGTAGATTACGGAATTGTTTGCTGTGGCACTGGTATAGGAATATCTTTAGCAGCCAATAAAGTTCCGGGGATAAGATGTGCTGTTGTTTCAGATGTTTTTTCTGCAAAAATGTCAAGAGCGCACAATAATGCTAATATGCTATCTCTAGGGGAAAGAGTTTTAGGTAGAGGTCTTGCATTAGAAATAGTAGATGCTTGGCTTAATACTGAATTTGAAGGAGATAGACACTTAAAAAGAGTAAATATGATTAGCGAAATAGAAAAAAAGCATAATAAATAGGAGGTTTACATAATAATGAGCAAAGTTATAGTTACAGATCATCCACTAATACAACATAAGTTAACGATAATGAGAGATAAGGAAACTGGATCAAAGGATTTCAGACAGTTATTAACAGAAATAACAATGTTAATGGGATATGAAATTACTAGAGACTTACAATTAGTAGATGTAGAAATAGAAACACCTGTTACAAAAACAGTTCAAAAAATGATATCTGGTAAAAAATTAGGGATAGTTCCAATACTTAGAGCAGGTCTAGGAATGGTTGATGGACTTATAAGTTTAATGCCAGCAGCTAAGGTTGGACACTTAGGACTTTATAGAGATCCAGAAACTTTAAAGCCAGTTGAATATTATAGTAAATTTCCACAAGATATAAATGAAAGAGAAATGATCGTAGTTGATCCAATGCTTGCAACAGGTGGATCGGCAGTAGCAGCTATAGATGTTCTAAAGAAAAATGGAGCAAAAAGCATAAAGTTAGTAAATTTAGTTGCAGCTCCAGAAGGTATAGCTGAAGTACAAAAATATCACAATGATGTTGATATATATGTTGCAGCTGTAGATGAAAAGTTAAATGATCATGGATACATAGTTCCAGGACTTGGTGATGCTGGAGATAGATTATTTGGTACTAAATAATAGAAGTAATAAAATATAAGGAATCTATTATTAATAGATTCCTTATATTTAAGTATATATTAACTATATATAAATATAGAGAGGCAATATATTAAATGAATAAGAAAAAAAGTACAGGTGCACAAATTGCACAAGCACTTTCTTTATTAAGTCAATTAAGTATAATGATGTTAGTTTCAATATTTGGATGTTTTTTTATCGGCAAATTTATAGATACTAAACTGAATACAAGGCCTATTTTTATGTTGACTTTTTTAATATTAGGAATTGGCGGAGCTTTCATGTCTGTATATAAAACTGTAATTGGATTTACAAAAAGGAAGTGATGATTTATGGATATAAAGGTACAACGAGAAGTAGATGAAGTGACAAAGGGCATAATTATTTATGCTATTATAATTTCGGCTATATCTATATTTATTCCAAAAGAAACAATTCATATAATATTAGGAGTTGTTTTTGGAAGTATAATAGCCATATTAAACTTTAGATTATTAGCTCTTACTATGGAAAAAGCTGTGGATATGTCACCAGGTAAAGCTCAAGCTTATACTTCCATGAGGTACTTAGTAAGAATGTTTATAGTAGCAGTAGTTATATTTGTATCTGTAAAGAATCCAAATATAAATGTTATAGGAACAGTATTAGGATTAATAAGTACTCAGATTGTGATTTTTATCAAAAAACTGCTAATATCAAAAATCCAAAGAAAGGAGGTTAAATAAGTGAAGTATACACAATGGATAATAACCTTTGCTAACGGTTTCAAGATAAGTGAAACAGTTGTAACAAGTTGGATTATAATGGCGGCGCTAATAATAGCTGCATTATTACTTACTAGAAATTTACAACCAGTACCAACTACAAAGAGACAAATTATGTTAGAGTATGCTATTGTAACATTAAGAAACCTTGTTCGTGGTAACATGGGAGAGGATGTTGAAAAAAGAATGCCTAACATGTTACCTTATATAGGATCATTATTTCTTTTCTTTGTATGTTCCAACTTGATAGGTTTACTAGGTTTTAAGTCGCCAACTACAGATGTGGATACCACATTAGCTTGGGCACTAATGACAGTATTTTTAATATACTATCAAGGAATGAAAGCAAAAGGACTAAGATATTGGAAAGGTTTATTAGAACCAGTTCCTTTATTATTACCACTTAACATAGTAAGTGAATTTGCTACACCTATATCACTTACATTCCGTCCATTCGGTAATATACTTGGAGGGACAGTAATAATGGGATTACTTTATCAATTGTTGGCATTTATATCAACATTGATACCAAATGTTACAATTCCATTTTTACAATTAGTGATACCAGTACCATTACATTTATACTTTGATTTATTCTCAGGATGCTTACAAGCATTTATATTTGTAATGCTTACAATGGTATTTATTTCAAATGCAACAGAGTAAAATATATGCAAAATTTAGCATATTAAATAAAAAATAACTATAAAAGTTAAAATTTTTAGGAGGATTTAAATTATGGAAATGGCACAAGCTATAGCAATCGCAGGTTCTGCAATAGGAGCAGGAATCGCAGTTATATCAGGTATAGGTTCAGGAATAGGTCAAGGTTTCGCAGCTGGTAAAGGTGCAGAAGCTGTTGGGAATCAACCAGAAGCAAAAGGGGATATCATATCTACAATGTTATTAGGGGCTGCAGTTGCAGAATCAACAGGTATATATGGTTTAGTTATATCTATAATCCTTATATTCGCAAATCCATGGGTATAGATTTCAAAAAGTATTTTATAAAAATTTATAGTTAGAGATGTTTTAATATTCTCTAACTATAAATATGGATGATGGAAAGGAGGATTAAGTAGATGGGTTTAAAACCAGTAGTAACCTTATCTTATGAATTAGTATTTCAAATAGTAAATACAATAATTTTATTCATAGTATTAAAGAAAATATTATTTAAACCAGTTTTAAATATAATAGATTCTAGAGAAAAAGCAATAAAAGAAGATATAGCTACAGGAGAAAATGCTAAGAATGAAGGATTAGCTTTGAAAGCAGAATATGAACAAAAAATATTACTTGCTAAGAATGAAGGCCAAGAAATCATTAAACAAGCAACTCTTAGAGCTGAGCAAAAGTCAAATGAAATAATATCTACTGCTAAAGAAGAAGCAAATATCTTAAAAGATAGAGCTAGTAAAGATATAGCCCAAGAAAAAGAAAAAGTTATGAATGAGCTTAAAAATGACATATCTAGCATAGCTATACTTGCTGCATCTAAAGTAATTGAAGAAGATATTGACCAAGCTAAACACGAAGAAATGATAAACAAATTTATCGAAGAGGTGGGCGAAGCTAAATGATAGATGTAATAGCTAACAGATATGCAGAAGCTCTATTCCAACTAAGTGAAGAGGAAAATATATCTAAAGAGATTTACTGTGAGTTACATGATGTAGTTCAATTAGTTAAAAAAAATAAAGACTTAGATAATGTTTTTAAATCACCTTTAGTAGCAAAAAACGAAAAGATTGATTTAATAGAAGCATTGTTTAATGGAAAAATAAATAATAACTTGAAAAATTTCTTAAAAATATTAGTTGAAAAGGGAAGAATATCTTCTTTACAATCAATAGAATTAACATTCAAAGAATTATTAAATGAAAAACATAACATATTAGAAGGTACTGTAATAAGTGCCGTAGCTTTAACTGCTGAAAAAGTTAAAGAATTAGAAGAAACACTTTCAAAAAAATATAATAAAAATATTACTTTAGAGAATAAAGTTGACAAAAGTATATTAGGTGGAGTTTTAGTAAGATTAGGGAATATTCAAATTGATGGATCTATAAAAACTCGTTTAGATAATATAAAAGACCAACTTTCTCAAGTAATTTCTTAGGAGGGCGGTGAACCCATGAACTTAAGACCAGAAGAAATAAGTTCTATAATTAAACAACAAATTAAGAATTATGATAATAAAATAGAAATGACTGATACTGGTAGCGTACTTAAAGTAGGTGACGGTATTGCCACAGTATACGGACTAGAAAATGCAATGTCTAGTGAACTTTTAGAATTCCCTGGAGAGGTATATGGTATGGCCCTTAACTTAGAAGAGGATGTTGTTGGGGCTGTTATATTTGGTGATGACAGTGGAATAAAAGAAGGGGATATAGTAAAAAGAACAGGAAGAATAGTTGAGGTACCTGTTGGCGAAGCACTAATAGGTAGAGTTGTAAGTCCGCTTGGTTTACCTATAGATGGTAAAGGACCTATAAATACTAAAAAAACTAGACCTGTTGAAAGTAAAGCTCCAGGAATAATGGCAAGACAATCTGTTTGTGAGCCATTACAAACTGGTATAAAAGCTATCGACTCAATGATCCCAATAGGTAGAGGACAAAGGGAGCTTATCATAGGGGATAGACAAACTGGTAAAACTTCTATAGTTATAGATACTATATTAAACCAAAAAGGAAAGGACGTTATTTGTATATATGTTGCTATAGGACAAAAACGTTCAACAGTTGCTCAAATAGTTAATACATTAGAAAAAGGTGGAGCAATGGATTACACTATAGTTGTATCAGCTACAGCTTCTGAATCTGCACCACTTCAATACCTTGCGCCATATGCAGGAGCTGCAATGGGTGAAGAGTTTATGTTCAATGGTAAACATGTTTTAATAGTATACGATGATTTAAGTAAACAAGCAGTTGCTTACAGAGAAATGTCATTACTACTTAGAAGACCGCCAGGTCGTGAAGCTTACCCAGGTGATGTATTCTATCTACATTCGAGATTACTTGAAAGAGCAGCTAAATTATCAGATGAATTAGGTGGAGGATCTATGACTGCACTTCCAATCATAGAAACTCAAGCAGGAGACGTTTCTGCATATATACCAACAAACGTTATATCAATAACGGATGGACAAATATATTTACAACCAGAATTATTCTATTCAGGTGTAAGACCTGCAGTTGACCCTGGTATATCAGTATCTAGGGTTGGTGGTAGTGCGCAAATAAAATCAATGAAAAAAGTTGCAGGTACATTAAAACTTGCTTACTCACAATATAGAGAGCTTGCATCATTCTCACAATTTGGATCTGACTTAGATGATGATACAAAGAGAAGACTTGCTCAAGGGGAAAGAATAGTTGAAGTATTAAAACAAGATGAAACTTCTCCAATAGCAGTTGAAAATCAAGTAATGATAATATTTGCTGTTATAAACAACTTCTTAGAGGATATACCAGTAAGTAATGTTAAGAGATTTGAAAAAGAATTATTCAGATTTGTGGATGAGAATTACCCAGAAATATCTAAAAAAATATTATCTGCAGAAGATTTCTCTTCTGACTTAACAAACGCAATAGTAGAATTTAAGAAAAAGTTTGTTGTTGAAGCGTAATCCTTTTTAACAAAGGAGGTAAAATAATTGGCAGGAGCTGGAATTAAAGAGATTAAAACTCGTATTAATAGTGTTAATAGTACAAAGCAGGTTACTAAAGCTATGGAACTAGTTGCTTCTTCAAAAATGAGAAAAGCTAAAGACAGAGCTTTAGCTGCAAGACCTTACTTTGGAACTATGTACAATACGGTTAAAGATATAGCTACAAATACTCGTGGCGTTAGAAATGTGTTTTTAAAACAAAGAGAAGTAAAAAATAGATGTTATATAGTAGTTGCTGGAGATAGAGGTCTAGCAGGTGGATATAATTCAAATATAACGAAATTAACTCTTAGTCATATGGATGGTAAAAAAGAAAAAGTTATGACTGTAGGGAAGAAATCTACAGAGTTCTTCTCAAAAAGAGGTTATGATATTTTAAAGTCAACAGAAAGTGTTGAAAAATGTGACTATAATGAAGCTATAGCTTTTGCTCAAGAAGCTATGGACTTATATAAAAAAGGTGAAATAGATGAAGTGTATATGGTATATACAGAATTTGTATCTCCTTTAACTCAAAATCCTAAATTATTAAAGGTGCTACCATTAGCATTTGAAGAAGAAAATAAAGAAACAAAAGAGCAAGCTGCAAAAAAAGCTAGAGTTCAATATTTACCATCAGCAGAAGTTGTATTAGGTCATATAATACCTAAATATGTATCTGGAATAGTTTATGATGGAATTATAGAATCTTTCGCATCAGAACAAGCTGCGAGAAGAACTGCAATGAGTTCAGCAACTGATAATGCAGACGAAATGCTATCTAACTTAGAATTAAGTTACAACAGAGCAAGACAATCTGCTGTAACTCAAGAAATAACTGAGATAGTAGGCGGAGTAGAAGCTCTAAAATAAGGAGGTTAGGAAATGGCCAACGTAGGGAAAATAGTATCAATCGTAGGTGTTGTACTAGATGTTAAGTTTGATAATGAAAATAGCCTACCTAACTTATTAAACGCGTTAGTTATAAAGTTAGGAGATAAAGAAATAGTTGCTGAAGTTGCACAGCATATAGGTGATGATACAGTTAGATGTATATCAATGAGTGCTACAGATGGACTAGTTAGAGGGATGGAAGCAGTAGATACAGGAAGACCTATAAGTGTTCCTGTTGGAGATGCTACATTAGGAAGAATATTCAATGTTCTTGGAGAACCTGTTGATGAGGCTCCAGCACCAAAAAATGCGCCTGAATTACCAATACATAGACAGGCGCCAGCATATAATGAAATCGGAGGAACTGCTGAAATACTAGAAACAGGTATAAAAGTAGTTGACTTATTAGCACCGTACTTAAAAGGTGGTAAAATAGGTCTATTCGGTGGAGCAGGAGTTGGTAAAACAGTTCTTATCCAAGAGCTTATAAACAATATAGCTAAACAACACGGTGGTATATCAGTATTTGCCGGTGTTGGAGAAAGAACAAGAGAAGGTAATGACCTTTACCATGAAATGAAAGAATCTGGAGTTTTAAATAAAACAGCTCTAGTATCCGGACAAATGAATGAGCCACCTGGAGCTAGAATGAGGGTTGCCTTATCTGGACTTACAATGGCTGAGTATTTTAGAGATGAACAAAATCAAGACGTTCTTTTATTCGTAGATAATATATTCCGTTTCACACAAGCAGGTTCAGAAGTTTCAGCACTTCTTGGACGTATGCCTTCAGCAGTTGGATACCAACCAACACTTGCTACAGAAATGGGTAATCTACAAGAAAGAATAACATCAACTAAGAGAGGATCTATAACATCTGTTCAAGCTGTTTACGTGCCTGCGGATGACTTAACTGACCCAGCGCCAGCTACAACATTCACACACTTAGATGCTAAAACAGTTTTATCGAGACAAATAGCATCTCTAGGTATATTCCCAGCAGTTGATCCACTAGAATCAACTTCAAGAGTATTAGACCCTAAAATAGTTGGTGATGAACACTATGAAGTGGCTAGGGGTGTTCAATCTATACTTCAAAGATATAAAGAATTACAAGATATAATTGCTATACTTGGTATGGATGAATTATCTGATGAAGATAAATTAATAGTTGCTCGTGCTAGAAAAATACAAAGATTCCTTTCTCAACCATTTACAGTTGCAGAACAATTTACAGGTTTCCAAGGTAAATACGTACCAGTAAAAGAAACTATAAGAGGTTTCAAAGAAATATTAGAAGGAAAACATGATGACTTACCAGAATCAGCATTCTTATTTGTTGGGTCAATAGATGAAGCTGTTGCGAAAGCAAAGGAGAGTAGATAGGTCATGGCAAGTGAATTTGCATTAGAAATAGTTACTCCAGAAGAAATTTTTTATCAAGATGATGTAGAGATGGTTATAACTAGAACTACACAAGGAGATAGAGCTGTTCTTAAAAATCATATACCTTTTGTTGCAGGTTTAGTTGATGGAGAGTTAAGAATAAAAAAAGATGGAAAATTTGTATCTGGACAAATATCTGGAGGTTTCATGACAGTTAGTAAAGAAAAAACAACTATATTAACTGAATCTGCTAAGTGGAATGATGAAACTAAAGGACTTTAAAATTATAATATAATTATAAATAAATTGACTAGGAATTAGCCTAGTCTTTTTATTTTGCCTATTATTATAAAATATATTATTGTTTATAATAATGTAAGATAATTATTTGAAAAATAAGGGAGGAAATTATGAATATTTTAGATATAGGAACAGATATTATAGAAGTAGAGAGAATTAAAAATTCATTAAGTAAAAGAGGTGATTTTCTTAAAAAAATATTCACTGATAAAGAAATAGAAATGTTTCAATCAAAAGGAAATAATCCAAAAACAATAGCTGGAAATTTTGCGGCAAAGGAAGCAATTAGTAAATCTTTAGGATTGGGTATAAGGGGTTATAATTTTAAGGATATAGAAATCTTAAGAGATAATTTAGGAAAACCAATAGTAACAACTTATAATAATTTAAAAGAAATATGCATACAATATAGTGTTTTAGAGATAAAGGTAAGTATATCTCATACTGATAATTATGCAGTTGCCAATGCTATAACTATAACTAAATAAAAACAAGAAATATTTCATTATACAAATGAATAAATATTAATTAGGAGGTACTTTGTGAAAAATAAGTTGTCTATATTATCAATAAGCTTTATGTTAATGATTTCAGTATGTACAGTAGGATGTATGAATAAACAACAGACAAAAGAAGAAATATATGATGATTTTAAAGATCAAATTTCAAATATTTCATCATATACTTGTACTGCAAATGTTGAAGCAATAGGGAATAAGGAAAATACCACATATGTTTTTAAACATACTTATAAAAAACCAGATTACTATAAACTAGAAGTTATATTGCCTAAAAATCTAAAAGGAAAAACTATTGAATATAAAGATGATAAAGTTTTAGTACATAATCCAGATATTAATGACACAATTGAACTTCCAAATATAAATGATGATGCTCATTACTTGTTTATTGGAGATTTTATTAAAAATTATATGCAAAATGAAAGTGCAAATCTAGAAGCTACAGACAATGAATTAAAAATAGAAATAGAAATACCTGGAGATAATAAATATTTTAATAAACAAATTTTATATGTAAATAATAATACTAAGAATCCTGATAAAATGGAAATACTAAATAGTGAAGGAGAAGCAATATTCATAGTAAAATATAAAAATTTCAAATACAAAAAATAATAAATATAAAGTAAGCAACTTAAGATAAATCTAGATGACATAATTATTTATGCTGTAAAAACAAAAAATAGATACTCAATGTCATAGTAAAGCTGTGTTTAATGATATATTTAAATAATAAATTTTTTGCTCCAAAAACTATTAATAAAGACATAAAAATAATTGTGTAGGTTATAATATTTAACATGAGGCAAGTGGTATTAGAAGTTAATTATACAAAATTAAACCTAAATTGACATATAAAATACACAATAAACAAACGTACTTATATGGAAACAAATGCAATTTTACAATTAGTTAGTAATCTGATAAAATAAAAGAGATATTGTTCTCCGGGAGGCGATTTTGTGAGCAATAAAGATAAAGAAAAAATAATGTTTACTTTGCCTGATTATATTTTATCTGAAGTAGATCAAATAGTTCAGATGGAAAATAGTAACAGGGAAGATTTTGCAAAGGCTGCTTTTCAGTTTTATATAACCCAAAAAAAGAAAATTAGCTTAAAAGAAAGTATGATAAAGGGTTATAAGGAAATGGCAAAAATAAACTTATCATTAGCGGAGCTTGGAATGACGGATGAAGTATCTTTGGATAATGATTCTGCAGGAGACATAGCTAAAGTTGAGTAATATTAGCTTAGATATTAAGCGAGGAGATTTATTTTATGCAGACTTAAGTCCAGTAATTGGCTCGGAGCAAGGTGGCGTTAGACCGGTTTTAATAATCCAAAATAATATAGGAAACAAATATAGTCCAACTGTAATAATTGCGGCTATAACATCCCAGATTAATAAAGCGAAATTGCCTACTCATATCGAAATAAGTTCCAGTGAATATGGACTGAACAAAGACTCTGTAATTCTCTTAGAGCAAATTAGAACTATAGATAAAAAGCGTCTAAGGGAGAAAATAGGTTATCTAGATAATAAAACCATGCTAAAAGTAAATAATGGACTGCAAATAAGTTTAGATTTATTTAGCATATAAAAAATTATTGGTATATTAGCATATCAATAATTTTTTTGTTTTATATACAAAAAATACAAAAAAATATCATAAAGATGTTATAATATAATGAGATTTAAATATAATATGGCTAAATAATAGGTAGCCTCAGTATATAACTAGGGAGGTAAATTACATGAGAGACCACAAAGGATTAAATGAAATTGCTAATGTCATAAGAAAAGACATAGTCTCAATGATATGTAAATCAAAATCAGGACATCCAGGCGGTTCATTATCTGCAGTTGAGATTCTGACAGCACTTTACTTTGATCAAATGAATATTGATCCAACAAATCCAAAAATGGAAGACAGAGACAGATTTGTTTTATCTAAAGGTCATGCAGCACCAGCTTTATATGCAACATTATCTGAGAGAGGATACTTCGATAAAGAAGAATTAAATCATTTAAGACAAATAGGAAGTATGCTTCAAGGACATCCTGATATGAAGAAAATACCTGGTGTTGAAATGTCAACAGGTTCATTAGGCCAAGGTTTTTCAGTTGCATGTGGTATGGCTATGGCAGCTAAATTGGATAATGCTCCATGGAATGTATATGCATTGTTAGGTGATGGAGAAGTACAAGAGGGAATAATATGGGAAGCAGCAATGAGTGCAGCTCATTATAAACTTGATAATATGATAGCATTCCTTGATTACAATGGACTTCAAATAGATGGGGATGTTGAATCAGTAATGAATATAAATCCTATAGAAGACAAGTTTAAAACTTTTGGATGGAATGTAATTACTATTGATGGTCATGATTTTGATCAAATATTTGCAGCATTAGATATGGCAAAGGATACAGTAGATAAACCAACAATGATAATAGCAAAAACTATAAAAGGTAAAGGCGTGTCTTTCATGGAAAACCAAGCTTCATGGCATGGAAGTGCACCAAGTGAAGAACAACTTCAACAAGCATTATCAGAATTAGGAGGTGCTTTCCATGAGTAAAATAGCTACTAGAGAAGCTTACGGAAAAGCTTTAGTTAAATTAGGGAAAATAAATGATGATGTTGTTGTTTTAGATGCGGACTTATCTAAATCAACAAAAACAAATGATTTTTGTAAAGCATATCCAAATAGATTCTTCAACATGGGTATAGCAGAACAAAATTTAGTAGGAGCTGCTTGTGGTTTTGCAGCAGCAGGAAAAATACCTTTTGCAAGTACTTTTGCAATGTTTGCAACAGGAAGAGCATTTGAGGTAATAAGAAACTCTGCATGTTATCCTAAATTAAACGTTAAAATTTGTGCTACACATGCAGGTATAACAGTGGGAGAAGATGGTGGATCACATCAAAGTGTTGAAGATATATCTTTAATGAGATCTATTCCAAATATGACAGTTCTAGTTCCAGCAGATGGAGTAGAAGCAGAAAAAATGATATTTGCAGCAGCTGAATTTAATGGACCAATGTATGTTAGACTTGGAAGAAGTGCAGTTCCAACATTATTTAATGAAGATTACAACTTTGAAATAGGAAAAGGTGTTGTACTTAAAGAAGGTAATGATGCTACAATAATAGCTTGTGGAATGATGGTTAATGAAGCAATTTTAGCAGCAGATATGTTAAAAGAAGAAAACATAAATGTTAGAGTTATAAATATGTCTACAATAAAACCTATAGATACAGAACTTATAATAAAAGCTGCTAAAGAAACTAAAGCAATAGTTACTGCAGAAGAACATAGTATAATAGGTGGTTTAGGATCAGCAGTAAGTGAGGTTGTATCTGAAAACTGTCCAATAATAGTTAAAAAAGTAGGTATAAATGATTGCTTTGGAGAATCAGGAACTCCAGCTGAGCTGTTAGAAAAATACGGATTAACAGCTAAACATATAGTTGAAAAAGTTAAAGAAGCAATGCAATAATAAAAAAATATTAAAAATTTATAAAGTATAATTTATAGATATAGGATAATTGGTAATGCTAAATCCTATATCTTTTTTTGTGAAAATTTGAGAGATTTTAATGTAAATATACGTAGTAATTAATATAAATCCAATATGGGGGGATTGTATGGAAAAAAGAATGATAAAACGGATTTTAAAAAAGGATCCAAAAGGTCTAGATTATATAATGAATACATATATGAAAAAGGTATATTTTTTAGTTGATAAAATAATTGGCTTTTATGGAAAAGAAGAAGTTGAAGAATGTGTCAGTGATGTGTTTTTAGCAATTTGGGAAGATATAAATCAATATGATGAAAGTAAAGGGAGTTTCGGTAGTTTTATATTTATGAAAACGAAATATAAAGCACTAGATTATAAAAGAAAATTAGAAAATAAATCTGAAAAATATAATATTTTAGAAGAAACTGTGCCAGATAATATGAGTACAGAAGATATAGTTTTAGATAAGGAAAATAGTTTAGAAATCATAAATATTATTAATTCTTTTAAAGAGCCTGATAAAACATATTTTTATCTTAGGTATTTTATGTATTATAAAATTGAAGAAATTGCAATAAAACATAAAACTACAAGAGCATCAGTTGAAAATAGACTGTATAGATGTAGATTAAAGATAAAAGAGTATATGAAAGGGGGATGTAGATATGAAGGATAAAGATATATATGATTTAATTGAAAATATAGAAGAGTTGGATAAATTAAGTTTTGATTATGAACAGTGGGAAGAATTTAATTTAAGTGATGAAGATATTGAACATATAAAAAGTAAAACTTATAAAAAAATGAGATGTGAAAGAAGTAAACATCATAATAATAAAAAAATGATACGTTTTATAGCGTCTATATGCTTAATTATTGTATTAGGAACATCAGCAGTACTTGCCTTTGTGGGAGGAAAATATAAGTTAGATTTAGCTAGTGGTCGAATTATAAAAAGTGAAAATCCTGTTTATATATTAGAAAAGCCAATAACTAAAACTATAAATAATGGGAAAATAACTTTAACAAGTGCCATAGTAAATGAAAAAGAGCTAGTTATCAATGAAGAAATAAATAATTTAAAAAATTATAAATATATAAAACACGAAATAAGAATCAATAATAAAGATATATTAGAAGATAAATATATAAAAGTGGAAGATGCTAGTTTGGTGACTTCTTATGGAAGACCTTATGAATATAAAAGTAATGATAAAATTGTATTTTCAGTATTACTGAAAGATGAATCAAATAAAGTTACTAAATTAGATTATAATATAAAATTATCAGAAGCTGTTTCTATGGAACAATACAATAAAAATCTACCTAAAGATTCAAATAATAATATTACAGTAAGTGCAACAACAAAGGAAGAAGGAAATAAATTATACATAGATTTAAAAGCTATACCTACTTCTGACAATTTTGACTTTCAAGTTGATAGCTTTGGAAACTACGAAGTTATAAATAATAAAACAAATATATTTTTAATAGATAGCAAAGGTAAAAAGGTAGAACTGGAACCTGAAATTGAAGATAGAAGTGGAACAAAATTTAAAGTAAATATAAAGAGTTTACAAAAGCCATTTACCTTAGAGATTAAACAAATTAATGTGGATGTTGATAATTTAAAAGGTAAAAAAGTTAAATTACCAAGCTTAAAACTAAATGAAAGTAAAACTGTAAATAAAATCATAAATATTTCTGATTCAAATAATATTATAAGTCAAAGAAGTTCTAAAATTTTGATAAAAAGTGTAAAAAGAACTAATAGTGATGGAGAAGAAGTTTATAATATGGAATTAGATTATCCAGATAATAAAAAATCATTTATAAAAATAAGAAGTTTAAATATTGACCGGATATTATCACCATGGACATTATTTAGAAGCGATATGACTGGATCAAGTCAGTCAAGTTCTCGAAAGGATAATATTTGTAGGGAAGCAGCTATTTATGTTTCAAAAAATAATAAAAAACGAAGAAGTGTTTCATTTGAAATAAGTGGAGGAAGTTATTTGATAGAAGGAAAATGGAAACTAAATATAGATTAAAATTAAAAGGCTAAAGGAAGTTGATTCTTTTAGTCTTTTTTTAATTCTATGAAATAAAAAGTTCTCATATATTTATAAGAGATAGGAGGGATAATGTGGAGATTAAGTTTAATATTAAAGGAGTAACGTATGGAGTAATATTAATACTATTTATAGTTCTTGGATTTGTTTTCATACCAAAATTATTTATGGATACTTCAAAACCTGTTGATTTTACGATGGTTCAAAGAGAATCAATTCCAGAAAAGATACTTGATATTATGGATAAGTACGAAAATGAAGAAAGAGCCTTGGCAGTTAAATTAGATAACAAGATTTATGTAATAGTAACGAGAGGTGAAAAGGAACATGGTATAGAAATTGATAAAATTACTGTGGATACAGTTGAAGAGAAAACAGTAATGGAGGTTAATATTACATATAAAGACAAAGATAAATCACATCCTTTCGTAGTAGCTGAGACTAATCTCAAATCGTTACCTGATAAAATTCAGTTGAATACGACTAAGGAAGAAAATTAAAATAAGAGCTCTTGATTTAGTCAAGAGCTCCTATTTTAATTGTAGCCAAGAAAATTTTTTATATAAAATAATCAATTAAATATTAATGTGATTTTATTATTCTTGATTCCGTTACAATATAATCAAGTTGAGCATCATGAGGTTCTTTAGGAACTTTATCAAAAATTTGTAAATCAAAGGCAATTCCAATAGTAACAGCATCATCTCTTAAATTTTCTAAGAATCTATCGTAAAATCCTCCTCCATATCCAAGTCTATAGCAATTTTTATCATAAGCAACTGCAGGTACTATTACAACATCTAAATTCTTTATGTCTATAGTTGGAGAGCATTCTGGTTTTGGTTCTCTAATATTATAAGCACCAAATTGAATTCCATTTTCTAAATCTGTAATTTGAGAAGGAATTAACTTTCTCTCTGCTTTTAAAGTTATGGGAGAAGCTACAGTCTTGCCCATAGAAATAAGTTTTTTTATTAAATTATCAGTACAAACCTCATTATTAAAATCTAAATAAAGCATTATAGTTTGTGAATTTTTTATGCAATCAAGTTGAAGGAGTTTATCTGTGATTATATCTGAGTTATGCTTTATAAAATTCATATCTTTCTCTTTCCTAAGAGCAATAACATTTTTTCTAAACTCTTTTTTCATATAAACTACACCTCTTATTGTGGTAATATATGTTATTATATAATTACCGTTAATTTTATTTCTTATATAAATTTTAGTTAAATAATAGCTTTAAATCAATATAATTGATAAATAGTAATAAAAAGACAAGCTAGTCATATAATATATAGTAGATTTATAATAAGGAGAGATGATCAAATGATATCTAAAAAAAGAGCTCTTATATATTCAGTTATTCTGATAGTAATAACTGCAACTTTCACAACAATGTTCAATTTAACTCTTGGGAATAAAGTAATAATATCTAAGGATTTATATACAACCTATTCTAAATACAACAAATTACTAGGATTAGAGGATATTATAGAGAGTGATTATTATAAAGAAGTTTCAGAAGAAGATTTAATTAATGGATCAATTAAAGGATTATTTGAAGGTTTAGAAGATCCTTATTCTCAATATTATACAGCAGATGAGTTTCAAACTTTAAAAGAACAAACAAGTGGGTCATTTGTTGGTATAGGTGTTTACATAGGTGTTAATAAGGAAAATAATAAAATAACTATAATATCTCCAATTGAAGAATCTCCAGCAGCAAAAGCTGGAATAAAGTCAGGAGATGTTGTGACAAAAGTTAATGGTAATTCTGTTGAATCGAAAACAGTAGATGAAGTTATTAAAGAAATTAAAGGTAAAGAAAATACAGATGTAAAATTAACAGTGGAAAGAGAAAATAAGGAATTAAATTTTAATATTACTAGACAAACAATAGTAACTAAGAGTGTATCAAATAAAGTTATGGACAATAACATAGGATATTTAAGAATAACTTCTTTTGATGAAAATACATATAAGGAATTTGAACAAAATTTAAGTGAACTAAAATCTAAGGGAATAAAAGGTCTTGTAATAGACCTTAGAGATAATCCAGGAGGATTATTAGATGTTTGTGTAGATATAGCTGATGATTTAATTGGAGAAGGAACAATAGTATATACAAAGGATAATTCAGGTAATAAAGAATATTATAAATCAGATAAAAATGAGTTAGATATGCCAATGGCAGTTTTAATAAATGGTGGAAGTGCATCTGCATCAGAAATATTAACAGCAGCTTTAGTTGACAATGGAAAAGCTATAGCAGTGGGGGAAACATCATTTGGTAAAGGTTTAGTACAAAGTGTAAAAGGATTGAAAGATGGTACGGGATATAAGTTAACAACAGCACAATATTTTACTCCAAATGGTGATTACATAAATGAAAAAGGTATAACACCAAAGATTGAAGAAAAAGATGAAAATCAACAACTTAAATCAGCATTAGAATATATTAAGCAGGAGATTAAATAATATATGTATAAATTAGTTATATAGTTAATTAATTTATTAGACTAAAAAAATAAATTATGTTAATAATTAAAATATAAGTAAAAATAAAATAAATATATTATTAAATAAGAATTAAAATATAAATTAGTGTGAGTCGAAACTGTTATTCTAAAAAATAATTTCAACAAAATATGATGAGATAAATTAGAAAAATAATGCTTTTATGAAAAATAATAAATAATTAAGAGGAAAAAAGAGATATACT
>JALFMW010000390.1 GCA_022782605.1 Clostridium sp.
TTAATGCAAAATATGAAAATTTATAACACATTTGAATTCGTAGGAACTTTAGGAGTAGCAAAGGAAACTGAGAAATTTAAACCTTACACAAAGAATACATATGATAGTGGATGGGTAAAAGAAGAATTAAAACTTAATGTTAAAGCTAATGAATCAAGTGAAATGATTTCTATTGCAGATGGATATTTTGATAAAAAAGGTTATACTTTTGGAAGAAAAGGAGCAAAAATTAAACAAGAAGATGGTTCGTTTAAAGAAACTCCAGATTTAAAGATAGCATGGGAAGATAGAAAATCAAAGACAATAATTGATAAAGTAGCAAGTTATCAAAAATATGTTTTAGATTTATCAAATAATAAAGAACGCTATGATTTAAGACAAGCAATTGAAAAATTATCTGATGATGCTGTATCAGATGAAACTATTGAAGAATTAAAAAAGAAATTTACTTTAATAGGTGCATTAAAAGAGACTAAAGATATGGTTGATACATTAAAAGAAGAATTAGATAATTTAAATAATAAAAAGACTGAATACTTATCAAGAGTAGATATGATAGAAGATGTAAAGAAATTAATTAATACAGACCAAGGAACTAATACAATATTTAAAATAACTGGTAATATTGTATTTAGTGAATGGAAAGGAAAAGTATATAAAACATTTGAAGTTAATAGAATTGAAAAGGCAACTTCAAAAGATAAATTAAAGTTAAGTGGTAATTTAGATTTATATTTTACTCAAGAAAGTTTAGATGATAGTTCATTCGAAGAAACTAAAAAATATATAATAAACGCTCATACTAAAACTTATGATGGTCAATTAAAGAAACAAATATATGTTCCATTAACATTAGTTGCAGATGGTTCAAGATTAGATTTTAATAATGAAAAACATGTGAAGAGATTAAATGGATTAATAAAACCATTAAAGAATTTCGAAGATGATGAAGTTATTTATCAATTACCATATGAAGTTAAATTTGCAAATGGTTCAGAAAAAGTTGAAATAACTATGGATGATTTAACAGATTATCAAAGAGAATTAATAGAAGATGGCGTACTAACTTTTGAAGAAGCTAAAATGGATTTAGGTGGAGATAAATTTGGAGATAGAGTTAGAGAAATAAGATTATTTAAACCATATATAAAAGATGATTTTATGAATGGTGCAGTAGATACAGATTTAACACTTGATGATTTTGTAATTGTAAGACCAGAAAAAGAAGCCGAAAAACCTAAAGAGGAAGAAACAGAAATTGATGATACAGTAGATGAAGATGAAGAAGATGTTGACGATTTAATTTAATAATGGGGGGATTAATTCCCCTTTACAATAAATGAGATAAATAATTAATTTAATTTTAAAGGAGATATGTATTATGGCAATTAAAAGACCAACAGTTAAAAAAGCAAAAACAACTATGGAAGGAGCAACAATTTATTTAAGAAGTCAAAAGAAATGGGGAAAAACAACTTTATTTAGAAATTTAGTATTAGCTAAATATGGAGATGCAGAAAAAGGATTTTTAATTGGACTTGGAGCTGAAGAAGGATATGATTTCTTAGACCAAATAAACGCAACACAAATTGATAAATATGAAGATTTAAAAGATACAGTTGATTGGTTAATATCTGAAAAAGGGAAAGAACATGATATAAGAATGATTGGTTTCGATGTGGTTGATGAATTAATGCCACTTATGGAAGCTCATACAATAAAATTATCACAAAAGGAAACTGGTAAACCTTGTAAAACTATAAATCAAGCATTTGATGGTCACCATAATGGACAAATTAGATGTGCATTAGAAACAAAAAAATTAATGCAAAGATTAAAAAAAGCTGGATTTACTTTAATAGCAATATCACATACTAAAAATAAAACTATTAAACCTCAAGGATGTCAATCAGAAGATGATGGTTATATGCAATTAACTTCTACATTAATGGCAACATATGAAGCTGTATTTGCTGATATATTTGACTTTGTATTTACTGGTGTAGTAGAAAAAGAAGTAAAAGATGGTAAGTTAGAAGAAGCAAATAGATATTTATATTTTAGGTCTGATGGGTATGTTGATGCAGGTGGAAGACTTGGTGGTAATGCTATAAAAACAAAGATGTTATGGGAAGGTAAATCTGATTATGAATTAGCACAAGAATTTATAGAAGTTGTAGAAGAAGCTATAAGAAAATCAGCTTTAAATCCATTATCAAAAGAAGAATTTAAAAAAGAACAAAAGAAGGAAGAAGAAAAGATACAAGAAAAAGCCAAAGAATTTATAGAAGATGAACAAACTAATTCAATTAATATTGAAAGAAATGAAGAAATAAAGAAAATTATAACTTCTAAATGGAAAGAAACTTCAAAGGAAGTTAAGGAAGAAATAAAAACATTAATGGCAGATAAAGGTATTTCAAAAATTGGAGACGTTGAAAATAATCCAACTTCAGTAATGGAAGAAATATTAAAGAAGTTAAATTAATAAACACATATAGGAGTTGAAATATACTCCTATTCTAATATGAGAA
>JALFMW010000400.1 GCA_022782605.1 Clostridium sp.
TGAAATTTTTCAAATACTTCCTTTCTAAGGTTGTTGTTAAAATTACCTGCATCTCCTTTAACCACACTAACAATTACGTATCTCAATTTTTAGCCCTCCTTATTTAAATTTTTACAATTATTATATATATAAATTAAAACAAATATATGTATATTAAAAATTTCATTATAAATTCATATATGTATTATAATATAATAGTACAAAATGTTTTATTATATTTATTATTTAGGAGTGATTAAATGAATACATCCATTTTAGTTATGGAAGATGATGTTAATATACAGGAATTAATAGTGGAATTTTTAAAAGCTGAAGGATATGATGTGGATTATGCCAGCGATGGATTAGAGGGAATACAATTATTTAAAAAAAAGGAATATGATTTAGTTTTATTAGATATAATGATGCCTAATTTAGATGGATATTCAGTTTGTAAAATGATTAGACAAACTTCCAATGTGCCAATTATATTTTTGACAGCATTAAATGAAGAAAGTAATCAATTAAAAGGATTTGAGCTGGAATGTGATGATTATATAACCAAGCCTTTTTCATTTAATTTATTGATTCAAAGAGTAAAAGCAGTCCTTAGAAGAGGTAGAATTAATATTAGTAGTGATCTTTTAATTTTTGAAAAACTAAAATTAGATTTAAATACTTATTCAGTACAAATAGATGACCAAAATATAGAATTAACTTTAAAAGAATTTAATATTTTGAAAATGTTAATAGAAAAGTATCCTCAAGTTGTAACTAGGGAGAATTTATTAGATAGTATATGGGGATATGATTATTATGGTGATACAAGAATAGTTGATGCGCATATAAAAAATCTTAGAAAGAAAATAATTTTACCGTATATAAAGACAGTAAAGGGAATAGGTTATACACTTGAAAAAGATATTGAAGTTTTGGAATAAGTTAAATATTAAATATAAACTATTTACAATTACATCGGGACTGCTTTTATTTTTAGCATTTATAATTTATTTAACTTTATATTTTTTTATGCCAGCATATTATCACCAATATAAAATTCAAGTATTACAAGATAGTGTAAAATCAATAGTGGATGATTCTAAATTTTATGATATAGATGAATTACAAGAGAGATTATATTTTTTAGGCAAAAAGCAAAATGTGGCTATGATTTTAACTAATGATAAGGGATATATCATATTTGGTAAAAATGATCAGCATATTACAAATAAATATGCTGGAAACATACCTATGTCAAATCAATTAAAGGAGTATAATATTAAGGCAACAATAAAACTGAAGGACTCTAGCGAACTTTATCATTTAGAGATAGCTATGCCACTTCAACCCATTGATGAGGCAAATACAGTTCTTAGAAAAATTATGCCATTTATAATTGTGGCAGCATTTTTTATAGCATTATTAGGTGCTTATATTTATTCTAATACAATAACAAAACCATTGATTCAAATTATTAATAAAGAAAGAGAAGAAGAAAAGAAAAGAAAAGAGTTTATAGCAACAATATCTCATGAATTAAAAACACCTATAACAATTATAAGTGGACAGTTAGAAGGTATGATTTATAATATAGGTAAATATAAAGATAGAGAAACATATCTAAAAAAATCCTATGACTGTACACAAGAATTAAAAGCTTTAGTTGATGAGATGATGGAAATATCAAAGAGTGAAATTTTAGAAAAAGACTTAAAATTAGAAGTGATTAATTTAAGTGATTTATTGAAAGATTTAGTAAATAGACAAAACTATTTAATAGATGAGAAAAATCTAGAACTTAATTATAAAGTGGAGAAAAATCTTATTATAAAAGTAGATAAGGAAAAAATAATAAAAGTAATAAATAACTTAATAAATAATGCTATTAAATATTCTCCATCTGGAGAAAAAATTATAATCAAAGCATTTAAATCAAAGGCAAGTAAAACTGTAGTTTTGGAAATAGAAAATACAGGTGTTACAATTGAAGAAAAATATTTAAGTGAAGTGTTTAATCCCTTCTTTAGAGTTGAAAAATCCAGAAATAGAAAAACTGGAGGTAGTGGACTGGGTCTATATATTGTAAGTCAAATACTTAAAAGTCATAATCTTTATTACAAGATGGAAGGTAAAAAGAACTCTGTTTTATTTACTATTTATTTTTAGATAAATAATTTTCATAAAATACGGAAAAATAAATCTAAGAAATAAATAGGAGGTATAAAAATGGACTTAAAAAATGATATGAACAATATTAAAGATGATGTTAAAAAGGGCTTAGATAAAGTTGGGGACGGAATGAAAAGCACTGTTAGTGGACTAGGTAGTACAGCAGGAAAAATAACTAATGCCGTTAAACATACAGCTATGGACTTAAAAAATGATGTTATGGGTATGATGTCAGATATGGGTGATAAAGCAAAGGACATAAAAGATAAAATAGAAGATATGGGAGATGAAATGAAAAAATAGAAAATAGGGACCTGTTGATGGTTCCTATTTTTGTGTTTGAAAATTGTACTAATACAATATGGGGAAAAATTGTAAATATATAATAAATATAGAAAAATGTATTATAATTAACTTAATACAAAAATAGAATTTGGAGGAGAAGTTATGGAAAATACAAAAAAACAAAACAGTAATGTATCATCTAAAACTAGAACCTTAGTATCATCTGCATTGTTTGCAGCATTAGTGTGTGTTACAACGGCATGCTTTCTTCGTATACCAGTGGGAAATGGTGGATATGTGCACGTAGGTGATACATTTATATATTTAGCAGCTACATTACTTCCAACACCTTATGCAGCTCTAGCAGCAGCCATAGGAGCAGGAATGGCAGATATATTAACAGGGTCTGCTAACTGGGCTTTTGCAACAATAATTATAAAACCAATACTTGTTTTATTCTTTACAAATAAAGGTGAAAAGATTATAAATCTAAGAAATATATGTGCAGGAATTATAGCTGGAATAGTGGGAACTGTTTTATATATGATAGCTGAAGGTATTATGATAGGAAGCTTTACTAGTGCATTTGTATTATCTTTAATAGGACTTATTCAACCAATAGGAAGCTTTATAGTATTTATAGTTGTAGGATTAGTATTTGATAAAATAAAAATAAAAGAAATTATAACATAAACGGGAGAAAAATTATGACAATATTATACGATTACAAAGACAGTCTTTATATTAATATGACTAACAAATGTCCATGCGCTTGTGTGTTTTGTATAAGAGATGAAACTGATCACGTTGGAAATAGTGATAGTTTATGGCTAGATCATGAGCCTACTGTGGAAGAAGTAAAAAATGAATTTGAAAAATTTGATTTAGATAAGTATGATGAAATTGTATTTTGTGGATATGGTGAGCCACTAGTTAGGATAAATGAAGTTGTGGAAGTTGCAAAATATATAAGAAGTATTTCAGATATAAAAATTAGAGTAAATACAAATGGGCTTTCTGACTTAATGCATAAGAAAAAAACGGCAGTATTATTAAAAGATAATATAGATGCAGTTTCTATTAGTTTAAATGCACCTAATAAAACTAGATATAATGAAGTTACACAACCTAAATTTGGAGAAAAATCTTTTGAAGCTCTACTTGATTTTGCCACTGATTGTAAAAAATATATAAAAGAAGTTAATTTTTCTGTAGTAGATGAAATAAATGAACAAGAGATTAAAGAGTCTCAAGAATTAGCAGATAAAATGAATATTCCACTAAGAGTAAGACATAAAAATTAAAGATTAGATAGCTTATTTAAAATAAGCTATTTTTTTTATATCTAAAGCATATAAATTAATATAATGCGAATGTTTATTTATTTTAAATTTTATAAATTCGTGACTTGTTGACAATAAGAAGGCTCTAATCTAAAATTATACTTGTAAAAGCAAAAACATATTTATAATCACATATCTATTTTATAAAATCATAAATTGTATACATAACAACATTTGAAATTAGCGAAAGTTATTTATTAAATTATGGAGGTGTATTAATTTATGCAAGTTGCAAATCAAGAGTCAAATACAATGACAAAATTATTTCCAATACTAGAAAATCAGGAAGTAAATATGAAAAAAGAAATAATGGCAGGTCTTACAACTTTTCTAACAATGGCTTATATTATAGCTGTTAATCCTAATATTTTATCTCAAAGTGGTATGCCAGCAGGAGCATTAGTAACAGGTACATGTTTAGCAGCAGCAATTGGATGCTTTATTATGGGTATTATAGCTAACCTTCCTTTTGCTTTAGCTTCGGGAATGGGACTTAATGCTTATTTTGCATACACTGTAGTATTAGGCATGGGAGTAAGCTGGGAAGTGGCACTTACAGCAGTATTTGCAGAAGGTATTATATTTATAATTTTATCACTGTGTAAAGTTCGTGAAGCTGTTGTTAATGCAATTCCAGTAAATATGAAATTGGCAGTTTCAGGTGGTATAGGATTGTTTATAGCAATTATAGGTTGTATTAACTGTGGTCTTGTAGTGGCAAATGAATCTACATTAATATCACTAGGAACATTTACTCCAGCAGTTATTATAAGTTGTGTAGGTGTAGTAATAATAGCAGCATTGTCAAAGAAAAATATCAAGGGATCAATATTAATAGGAATAGTTATTTGTTCACTTATTGCTTGGGGTTATGCTTTGATTAATCCAGCTACAGCAGCAAAGTTAGGAATATACTTACCAAGTGGAGTATTTAAATTTGAAAGTATTGCTCCAATTGCAGGTAAATTAGATTTTAGTTATGCAACAAATCCAGCTAATTTGACTAACTTTATCTTGGTACTTTGTACTTTCTTGTTTGTTGATTTCTTTGATACAGTAGGAACAATAGTTGGTGTGGCATCTAAAGCTAACATGATAGATGAAAATGGAAATGTTCCTCGTGTAGGTAGAGCTTTACTTGCAGATGCATTCGCAACTACAATAGGAGCAGGACTGGGAGTTTCTACAGTTACTACTTATGTGGAAAGTTCTACAGGTGTTGTAGAAGGTGGTAGAACAGGGTATACAGCTATTACAGTAGGAGTATTATTTTTAGTTGCTATGTTTTTATCACCGATATTTATTGCAATACCATCATGTGCTACTTCACCAGCATTAATTTATGTTGGATACTTAATGCTTAGTGCAGTTAAAGATATTGACTTTGCAGATATAACAGAAGGTGTACCAGCATTTATAACTATAGGTGCAATGGCATTTACTTACTCAATTGGTGACGGATTAACTCTTGGTGTTTTATCATATGTAGTAATCAACTTATTATATAATTTAATCGCACCAAAAGAGGAAAGAAAGCATATATCTGTCATAATGATAGTTCTTGCTATACTATTTGTATTGAAATTAATTTATTTATAAAATATATAAAGAATCCTAGGATGACTAAAGTTCTAGGGTTTTTTAAATTCAACTAAACGTTTTGCTATAGATTGACATGCAAAATAAGTAGGGATACACTTTAATTGGTTAGTATTATTGGCATGCTTATGATAATAGTTGCAACAACTAAAAAGGGGGGATTTTATGTCAGAGGGAAATGTAATAAGAGAAAACAAAATGGGTACTATGCCCATAAATAAATTGCTTATTAGTATGTCTCTTCCAATGATGATATCAATGTTAGTTCAAGCTCTTTATAATGTTGTTGACAGTATATTTGTATCACAAATTAGTGAAAATGCACTTACAGCTGTTTCTTTAGCTTTTCCAGTACAAAATTTTATGATAGCATTTGGAGTAGGAACTGGTGTAGGAATAAATGCATTACTTTCAAGATCATTGGGAGAAAAAAATTTTGATGAGGCAAATAAAGCGGCTAACAATGGTATCTTCTTGGCTATAATAAGTTATTTTATTTTCTTAATAATTGGATTATTATTTAGTAGAAAATTCTTTCAGTGGCAGACGAATATAAGTGATATTGTTGAAGGTGGCTATTCATATCTAATCATAATTACAACTTGTTCTTTCGGAATGTATGGTCAAGTAGTATTTGAAAAATTAATGCAGTCAACTGGAAAAACACTGTATTCTATGATTACTCAATTAACAGGAGCCATTATAAATATAATATTAGATCCTATTTTAATTTTTGGTTTGTTGGGATTTCCTAAAATGGGCATATCTGGTGCAGCTACAGCCACAGTAATCGGTCAAACATGTGGTATGTGTTTAGGTCTTTTCCTTAATCTAAGTAAAAATAAAGAAATAAAGATAAAAATAAATGGCTTTAGACCAAATATAAAAACAATAAAGTCTATTTATGCTGTAGGTATTCCTTCAATTATAATGGCATCAATTGGATCTGTTATGACATTTGGAATTAATAAAATATTATTAGTTTTTACTTCCACAGCAACAGCAGTATTTGGAATATATTTTAAGCTGCAAAGTTTTATATTTATGCCTGTATTTGGTCTTAATAATGGTATGGTTCCCATAGTTTCATATAACTATGGGTCAAAAAATAAGCAGAGACTAATGAAAACAGTAAAAACAAGTATAATATATGGAATAAGCATTATGTTTATTGGTTTAATAGCATTTCAAGTTTTTCCAAGAGAGTTATTGGGACTTTTTAATGCATCAAAAGAGATGATTAATATAGGAGTTCCAGCACTTAAAACAATAAGCTTAAGCTTTATATTTGCAGGATATTGCATAGTTGTTGGCTCCATGTTCCAGGCATTAGGTAATGGATTTATGAGTTTGATAGTATCAGTTGGAAGACAATTAGTAGTATTACTTCCAGTAGCATATTTATTATCAAAAACAGGAAATCTAGATATGGTATGGTGGGCTTTTCCCATAGCAGAAATAGCATCTGTCATTTTAAGTATTATAGGATTCAAGTATGTATATAAAAAAGAAATCTTGCCATTGGATGGAAATAATGATAAATTAAACAAAAAAACTGATATAATAGAGTATTCACCGGAAAGTTAGATGATAAAAGGAGTTAAAGTATTATTGTATTAATATGGATACTCCTTTTTAGTGTAATAATTATATAAAATGCTTAAAAATATATTTCTAGGGTAATTTTAATTTATATGAAAGATATTGTGGTATAATAAGTATGAAAAAGTTCAAGTGGAACATATTTATAATATCTTAATTAAATAATTAAAATATATTAATTGTATATATTTATGGAAATATATAATGGAAAAAGGAGACAAAATGAGAGAAGTAGAATTATTAGCCCCCGCTGGTGATTTAGAAAAATTAAAAATAGCATTTGAATACGGAGCAGATGCAGTTTATATAGGTGGAGAAATATTTGGTATGAGATCGGCTGCCAAAAATTTCACAAAAGAAAACATGATAGAAGGGGTAAATTTTGCCCACGAAAGAGGAAAAAAAGTTTTTGTTACATGTAATATAATTCCTAGAAGTGAAGATTTAGAAATTCTAAGAGATTATTTACTTGAACTAGAAGAAATAGGAGTAGATGCTGTTATAGTATCTGATCCAGGTGTATTTAAAGTAGTAAAAGAAACTATTCCAAATATGGAAGTTCATATAAGTACGCAAGCAAGTACAACTAATTACAATGCTGCGAATTTCTGGTATAATAAAGGTGCTCAAAGAATAGTTACAGCTAGAGAATTATCATTTGAAGAAACAAAAGAAATAAGAGAACATATTCCAGAAGATATGGATATAGAAGCTTTTGTACATGGAGCTATGTGTATGTCATATTCAGGAAAATGTACAATAAGTAACTATACTACAGGAAGAGATGCTAATAAAGGTTCATGTGCTCAATCTTGTAGATGGAAATATACATTAATGGAAGAAAATAATGGTGAGTATACACAAGTTGTAGACAATATTGATCCGGATTTCTTCTTCAATACCAAAGATTTATGTATGATAGAGTATATTCCACAAATATTCGATGCAGGTATAACTTCTTTAAAAATTGAAGGGAGAATGAAAACTGCATATTATGTTGCAACTACAGTTAGAGCATATAGAATGGCACTAGACGAATACTACAAAGACCCAGAAAACTGGAAGTTTAATCCAATGTGGTTAGAAGAACTTAAAAAAGGTAGCCATAGAGACTACTCAACAGGATTCTTCTTAGATAGACCAGATGAAAATTCAAATAACTATAAATCAGCATCATATATAAGAAACTATGACTTTATCGGACTTGTTAGAGGGTATGATGAAGAAAGTGGGTTATATATAGTTGAGCAAAGAAATAAAATGAGTGTAGGAGATAAAATAGAAGTTATAGGACCATACAAAGAAACTATGTTTACGACTATAGAAGAAATGTATGATGAAGAAGGTACTCCTATAGAGTCAGCTCCTCATGCTAGACAAATAGTAAAAATGAAAGTAGGCATAGAATTAAAAGAAAACTATATTTTAAGAAAGCCTATAGAAAAAATGAGAATATTATAGATAGTTTTAAGGAAGTGAGAATTTAAATGATTATAGGAAGAAATGACAAATGTTGGTGTGGCAGTGGTAAAAAATATAAATCATGTCACATGGGATTTGATGAAAAAATAAAAGAATTTAAATCTAAAGGATATGAAGTTCCTCACAGAAGTTTAATAAAAACTCCTGAACAAATAGAAAAAATAAAAGCAAGTGCAAAAATAAATAATGAAATACTTGATTTAGTAGGTCAACAAATAAAAGCAGGTATGACAACTAATGATATAGATAAGATAGTTCACGACTATACAATATCTCAAGGAGCAGTTCCAGCACCTCTTGGATATAGTGGATTCCCAAAAAGCTGCTGTACATCAATAAATGATCAAATATGCCATGGTATACCAGACGAAACAGTATTAAAAGATGGAGATATAATAAATGTTGACGTTTCTACTATCTTAGATGGATACTACTCAGATGCATCTAGAATGTATATGATAGGAGAAGTATCTGATAATGCTAAGAAATTAGTAGAAGTAACGAAAGAGTGTCTGATAAAAGGTATAGAAGCAGTTAAGCCTTGGACTAGACTTGGTAATGTGGGATATACAATAGAACAACATGCAAAAGCTAATGGTTACTCTGTAGTTAGAGAATTTGGTGGTCATGGTATAGGGTTAGACTTCCATGAAGATCCATTTGTATTCCATTTTGGAAGCAAAAATGAAGGAATGCTTATGGTTCCAGGTATGATATTTACTATAGAACCTATGATAAATGAAGGGCATCATGAACTATATATTGATGCGGATAATGGATGGACATCATATACAGATGATGGAAAACTTTCTGCACAATGGGAAAATATGATACTTGTAACAGAAGACGGATGCGAAATATTAGCATATTAATAAAAAAAGAACACTTTTTGTGTTCTTTTTTTATACCTAAAAATGAATTGAATAGATATAAAAAATAAATAATATATAATAAAATTAAATTAATATTCACAAAAATTTTCATATATAATATAATTGAATTGATAAAAAAATAACAGGCTCGGAGGTAGGAAAATGAAAAAGAATAAAGTAGTTATAGTTGGAGCTGGCATGGTAGGAATGAGTTATGCTTATTCAATGGTAAACCAAGGGACTTGTGAAGAACTAGTTTTAATTGATATAGATAAAAAAAGAACTGTTGGGGAAGCTTTAGATTTAAATCATGGACTTAGTTATGCGCCAAGAAAAATGAAGATATATTCAGGGGATTATAGTGATTGCAACGATGCAAATATAATATGTATAACTGCTGGTGCAATTCAAGTTCCAGGAGAAACTAGACTTGATTTATTACATAAAAATACAAAAATAATGAAATCAATAGTTGGTGAGATTAAAAAAACTAATTTCAATGGAATAATAATTGTAGCATCAAACCCAGTTGACATAATGACTTATGTAGTTTGGAAAGCATCAGGATATGATAGAAATAAAATAATTGGATCAGGAACTACTCTTGATACAGCAAGACTTAGATTCTCACTGGGAGAAAGACTGGGTGTTACTCCAAAATCTATACATGCATATGTAATGGGTGAACATGGAGATTCTCAATTTGTAGCTTGGAGTTATGCACTAATGGGTGTTCAACCAATTTACCAAGTTGCTTCTAAAAAAGATGCTAAAGTTAAGTTTGAAGATTTAGAAACAATAGAAGATGAAGTTAGAAATATAGCATATAAAATAATAGATTGTAAGAAATCAACTTATTATGGAATAGGTATGGCTCTTGCTAGAATAACAAAAGCTATACTAGATAATGAAAATAGTATTTTAACAGTATCATCATATTTAGATAACAAATATGGTCATGATGATGTATTCATAGCTGTACCAAGTATAGTAAATGAAAATGGTGTAACAGAAGTATTAGAACTTCCTTTAGAAAAAGAAGAAAAAAGAAAATTTGATGATTCAATAAAAATAATGAAAGAAAATATAGCTAAATTAGATATATAATTAACAAAAAGGCCCCTTATTCAAGGGGCCTTTATTATTTTGAAAAGTAATTTCCAAGATAAAGTTAAAAATACATAAGTAATTCATATATAATTCATATATATATGGTATTATTTTAACATAATAATAAAAATTTAATATTTGAAAGGAGATAGACAAATGGAAGAAAATAAGAAAAATACTAAAAAGTTTAACAAAAAATGTATATTACCAATAGCAATTTATGTAGTTGCAGCACTTATAGCTATATATTCTATATTTACAATGTACACATCTTATAATTACATATCAAGCCTTGTGGAAGCTGGCACTATTTCTGTATCAGAACAATTATCAGATGTAATAAATTACTGTGTTAGTGCATCTTTACCATCTGTATTTTATGCAATAGCTACATGGGCTATAGGATATGGTGTAGCTAAGCTAAACAAAATAGAAGAATTAGTTAAAACTAACACTCAAGAAATGATAATAGAAAAATAAGACTAAAAATAGCTATCTTATAAAAAGAGATAGCTATTTTTTTATGTTTTTCTTAAAATATGTAATTCTTTAAAGGTTTTTATAAATAAAGAAGAAAGAATTATGGAGGTAAAGCTGGTAATTAAGATGCAAATTCTTGCTATGGCCATAAGTTCTTCATTGTTAATAAAGGCGATTTCTGAGACTAAAATGGACATGGTAAAACCAATGCTACAGATGATTGATGATAAAAAGATAGAAGTCCAATTTAAATCATGGGGCTTTCTTGTGATGCCAAGAAGATTACTTAAATATGTAAAGAGGATTATACCAAGGGGCTTACCTAAAAGTAAACCTAAGTATATTCCTAAAAATACAGTGGGAAAACTAGTCAAATTCAAATTGCTATTAATGGAAATTCCCGTATTGGCAAAGGCAAAGAGGGGAATTATAATTAAATTATTAATTAGCCGAAAGTGTTTCTGGATATAATAAGAAGTAGAAAATCTTTTTTTATAAGGTTTTGTGGGAATAACTATGGCAAGTAGTATGCCGCTTAAAGTAGAATGAATACCACTTAAATGAACAAAATACCAAAGTAAAAGTCCCATCAATAAATAAAAAATTGTAGTTTCAATCCTATAAAATTTATTACCTAGATATATAAAAATTAAAATAATTAAAGCTAAAAATAAATAAAATAAATTTAATTTACTGGAATAAACTATGCCAATTAAAATCATGGAAATCAAATCATCCACCACAGCCAAAGACAATAAAAACATCTTCATAGAAGGCTCTAGATACCTACTAAATAAAAAGTATATTCCTATGGAAAATGCAATATCTGTGGAAATGGGAATACAAACACCCGCCATATATTTGCTATTCAAATTAAAATATGTATAAATTATAGCTGGCACAATCACCCCACCAAGGGATGCTATTACAGGAAAGGAAGCCTTCTTAAGAGAAGACAAACTACCATACAAAACTTCTTCCTTAATTTCCAAACCAGCCAGTAGAAAAAATAAGGACATAAGAAAATCATTGACAAAGCTGTGAATATTAAAATTTTTTGCTATATATGTATTAAAAAACAAATTATCATAAAATCCTTTAGAAGAGGAATTACTAATGATAAGAGCTAATAGCGTGGCAAATATGAGCAAAACACTTGTAACAGGCTCTAAATTCTTTAAAAGAGATATCTTTTTATTAATCATCTTATCACCTCTTAAATAATACTTTTATTGAAAATAAAAATTATCTCTATAAGTATATGATTAAAAATGAAAAATAAATATAAAATCTTATTAATTATCATATTGAGATATTTGTGAATTTATAATATAATCGTTCATGTTGCATAATATTAAATGAAGTTAACTTATGCTGAGGAGGGAAATATGACAAATAAAAGTAAAAAGATAGCTGCAGTTGGATTAGTAGCGGCTTCTTATGCAGTAATAACTATAGTTTTTGGAGCTATAAGTTATGGACCTGTTCAATTTAGAATTTCTGAAATGCTTATGTTCTTACCTTTATTTGGGACAGAATACATATTAGGGTTAACAATGGGATGTTTCATAGCAAATATTGCAGGTGGATTAGGTCTTGTTGATATGGTATTTGGTACATTAGCAACTTTAATAAGTTGTATTTTA
Source organism: Clostridium sp. (assembly GCA_022782605.1). Lineage (GTDB taxonomy): Bacteria > Bacillota > Clostridia > Peptostreptococcales > Peptostreptococcaceae > Terrisporobacter. The sequence goes on from JALFMW010000400.1 coordinate 12,568, forward strand.
GTTTACTATACACCAAAACTTATAAAAAATGGAAAATTATCATTATTTGTAGCATCTCTTTGGCCAACAATAGTAAATGCTTTAATAATAGGATGGGAATTATATAAATTCTTTGGATTACCATTTGGTCTGTCAGCACTTCAAGTAGGTTTTGGAGAATTTGTAGTAATAACTATAGTAGGTTTACCAGTATTCAAAATGGTCAATAATAAATATGGTAATAAAATAAAAAATTTTAGCAGCAAGTAATATTGCAAGGAGGTAATTATGGAGGAGAAATACTCTAAATTTATAGGAGTAGGTAGCGAAGGTATAGAAACCTTAAACTCTTTTAAAAATAAATTAGAAAAAAACTTTTCTTTTGAAGAAATAAACTTAAATCAAGATGTAGATAAAGAATATGTAAGAGCTTTACTTGATGGAGTTGATATATTAGTTTTAGCTTATAATAGTGAAGATAAGAAGGTTAGAGATATAGTAAAAGCAATATCTTTCATGGCAGTAGAAAGAAGAGTACTTTGCTTAGGTCTTGATTCATCTCTAAAAGAAAATAAAGATGAAATGGGATTAGATCAAGAAATAAAAATAAACAAATACAATTTTGACAAAATACAAGATATATTAAATATAGTTGTTGAATCAGTAGATGAAGATGTATTCTTAGCAATAGATTTAACAGACTTAAGAGATATATTCACTAAAGAAAATGCCGTAACTTACTCATATGAAGAATTTAATCACAATGAAGAAATAGAAAATATAGTAAAAGCTTTGACTGAAGAAACTTATTCGACAGAGGGGCAAGTAGCTAAGAAAAAAGCCATATTATTTTATGAATTAGAAAAAGAGCTTATTGAAGATGAATTATTATTTATAAATAATATAAATATGAGAATAAGTGAAGTTCTTGGAAATACATATGACTTATTATTCTCGTTTAATCCAGTAAATGATAACAATAAAAAATTAAAAATAAGTTTAATAACGAAGTAAATTCAAAAAGCAAACAATTTTTAACTGTTTGCTTTTTCTTATTTGTAAGTAAGGAAATATTCTCATTAAATAATATTAAATGTTTTAATTTATGGGTATAGACAATAGAGTAAAAAAATAATAAATAATCTAGTTATTGTATTATTGACTAAAGCGATTATTTATTATAAGATTAGACTGTTATGTTTTTAAATTGACAACAAGAGAAAGGATTGATATAAATGTTACAAGTTACTAACGTTGGACTTAGATTCGGTGATAAAGAATTATATAAAGATGTTAACTTAAAATTTACTAAAGGAAACTGTTACGGAATAATAGGGGCTAATGGTGCTGGGAAAACTACTTTCTTAAAAATATTAGCTGGTGATATAGAACCAAATACAGGATCTGTAAGTATAACAGAAAAAGAAAGAATGTCTGTTTTAAGACAGGACCACTTCAGATATGATGAAGAAACTGTTTTAGATGTTGTTATAATGGGACATGAAAGATTATATCAAATAATGAAAGAGAAAGATGCTCTATACATGAAAGAAGACTTCTCTGAAGAAGATGGTATAAAAGCTGCAGAACTTGAAGGAGAGTTCGCTGAACTTGATGGATGGGATGCAGAAACTAATGCAGAAAAAATATTAATGGGTCTTGGAATAGAAAAAGACTTACACTACAAACAATTAAAAGAATTAGAAGGTGGAGAAAAAGTTAAGGTTCTACTTGCTAAAGCTTTATTTGGTAAACCAGAAATACTATTACTAGATGAGCCTACTAACCACTTAGACTTCCAATCTATAAACTGGTTAAATAACTTCATAATGGATTTAGAAGATTCTATCGTTATAGTTGTATCACACGACAGACACTTCTTAAACCAAATATGTACAAATATAGTTGACGTTGACTTCGGTAAAATACAAATGTACGTAGGTAACTACGACTTCTGGTATGAATCAAGTCAATTAGCACTACAATTACAAAAAGATCAAAATAAAAAGACTGAAGAAAAAATAGCTCAATTAAAAGAGTTCATCGCAAGATTCTCTTCTAATGCTTCTAAAGCAAAACAAGCTACTTCAAGAAAGAAACAATTAGATAAATTACAAGTTGAAGATATACAACCTTCAAGAAGAAGATATCCATACGTTGGATTTACTCCAGAAAGAGAAATAGGAAATGAAGTTCTTGAAGTTGAAGGATTAACTAAAACTGTTGACGGTGTTAAAGTTTTAGATAATGTATCTTTCAGACTTGATAGAGAAGATAAAGTTGCTTTCATGGGAGATGAAATAGCAATAACAACTTTATTCAATATATTAATGGGTGTAGAAGAAGCAGATGCTGGTACATTCAAATGGGGTGTAACAACTTCTCAATCTTACTTACCTAAAAACCACAATGACTTCTTCGATGGATGTGAGTATTCATTAGTTGACTGGTTAAGACAATTCTCTGAAGAAAAATCTGAATCATTCATAAGAGGATTCTTAGGAAGAATGTTATTCAGTGGTGAAGAAGCTTTAAAACAAGCTCACGTATTATCAGGAGGGGAAAAAGTTAGATGTATGTTATCTAGAATGATGCTTTCTAACTCAAACGTTTTAGTATTAGACGACCCAACTAACCACTTAGACCTTGAGTCAATAACTTCTGTAAATAAAGGGTTAGAAAAATTCCCTGGAGTTATGTTATTTAGCTCTCATGACCATGAGATGATACAAACTCTTGCTAACAGAATAATAGAAATTACTCCTGGTGGAATAATGGATAGAAAAACTACTTTAGAAGAGTATTTAGAAAACAAAGATATACAAGCTCAATTAAAGAAAATGTATGCTGTTAATGCATAATTCTGTGATTAGCATTTAATAATAATACCTTTTTGTGTTATAAAGTTCTTTATAATGCAAGGAGGTATTTTTTTATGCGTAAATAGACCAGGAAGGAAATCTTTAATGAAAGTAGAATATTTAAAATGAACAATAAATTATTAAGCTTATTTAAAGGAATTAAAGGTATACTTGATAATAATGGACAAGCGTGCAAATCATTTCATATAAAGAATATACAACCTAGTTTTAAATCATTAAATGATGAAAAGTATAATGTTATAAGTATAAAAAATAAATAGG
>JALFMW010000019.1 GCA_022782605.1 Clostridium sp.
TAATGACTTGTTTAGTAGACCTAATCCATTTATCTATTATATATCTATAATTGCATCTTTAATAATTTTAGTACTATTGATATTTTTATATATAAAAAACAGAGATAAAGAACCTTTTATAAGTGCAGTTGAATTTTATCCACCTAAAGATTTAAATAGTGCAGAGGTTGCCTATGCTTATAATCAAGTAGTTACTAATAGAGATATAGTGTCCTTGTTATATTATTGGGCTAGTGATAATCATATAAAAATAACTATAAATAAAGATGATAGTTTTAAGTTGGAAAAAACTAATGAGTTAGATGATAAACATAAAGAATATGAAAAAACATTATTTAAAGACATATTTAAGGCAGGAGATGGTAAGAAAGTTACTGATAAAGATTTAAAAGATGCTACTATAGATAGTATTAATGATTCAAAAGGAGATATAAAAAGATATTTTAAAAATGAAAGAGAATTAGTTGATAAAAGTTCAGTGAAAAAAGCTAGATTAATAGGATTATTGCCGGCAATTTCAATACTTTTAACTTTTATATATGATGGAATATTATCTCATGATTTATCATTTTCATTATTAGTTTCAGGTATTTTAATAGTACTATTACTAATTTGTACTGAATCCTTTATAGCTTTTTCTAAGAGTAATACTAAAAATAAATATGTAGGTAAAAAGAAAGTTTCATCAATTGTATTAAAAAGCTATTTATTATTAGTCTATATAGTTGTTAATTTTATATTTTTGAAATATAGTGAATTACCTGCAAGTAGTGTGATTCTAACTTTTTTAGTATCAATAATGGGGTTAGTTTTAAGTGGCTTAGTGATAAAAAGAACATCATATGGAAAGGATATTTTAGCACAAATAGAAGGATTTAGAAATTTTATGGAAGTTGCAGAAAAAGAAAGATTGGAAGCTTTACTTGAAGATGATCCTTATTATTTTTACAATACACTTCCTTATGCACAAGTATTAGGTGTAACTAAGAAATGGATAGATAAGTTTGATGGCATATCAATGAAGCAACCAGATTATTATGATACTTACTATCCAATGAGAGATATTTATGCCATAAATATGTTAAATAATAGTTTAAATAATGTTACTTCTACCGTAAGTAAATCAGCCTATAGCCCATCTTCTTCAGATGGATTTGATGGAGGCGGATTTTCTGGTGGAGGAGGCGGAGGTGGAGGCGGTTCCAGCTGGTAGTCTCACTTTCGTAAAAATAATTGTAAAAAAATATAAAAAGGAGATGAGTACATGACTAAGTATATAATTATTGCAATAGTAGTTATAATCTTAATTTGGGCAGTAGCTACTTACAATAAGTTGATAAATTTAAGAATGAAGGTGAAAGAAAGTTTTTCTACTATAGATGTATTTTTGAAAAAAAGATACGACTTAATTCCAAACTTAGTTGAAACTGTAAAAGGATATGCCACTCATGAAAAGACTACTTTAAATCAAGTGGTGGAAGCTAGAAATAGAGCAGTTTCTGCTCCAATTGAAGAGAGGGGGAAATATGAAGGGGAATTGTCAAATGCATTAAGTCGATTATTCATGTTGTCAGAAAGTTATCCTGATTTAAAAGCAGATAAACAGTTTTTAAAACTACAAGAGCAGTTACAAACTATTGAATCAGAAATAGAAAAATCAAGAAGATATTATAACGGCAATGTTAGAGCTTTAAATACAAGTATTCAAAAAGTTCCTTCTTGTATTATTGCTTCAGTTTTTAGGTTTAAAGAAGAGTCTTTCTTTGAATTGGAAAATCAAAATGAAAGAAATAATGTAAAAGTTCAATTTTAGAATTTGATAATTTAAAAATATTTTATTATTGTAAATTAAGAATGGATTATGTATTGAATATATAAACTTATATGCATTATCAAAGCTTGTGTATAAGCATATGGAGTATGATATAATATATATTGAAATATATAATAAATTTGGAAAAAAGCATAAATTACAGATAAAACTCATAAATAAATTACCTAATATAAACTTAAATAATACAAATAAGGATTTTATAAATATTATTAAAGAGTATGAAGATTACCTGGGTCCTGAAAGAGTTTTATCTATGTGTAATTTACTGGAAGAGAGGTTAGACTATGTTAGAGACTTATACACTAATGTATAAAGATATAGAGGTTGGAACTATAACTTATGATCAAGAGTTGGATAAGTTTGAATTTGAGCTAAATGAAAATATAAAAGAT
>JALFMW010000118.1 GCA_022782605.1 Clostridium sp.
AAGAGGATATAAAATTAGTGAAAATGATCAACATAATCCTGATAGAAAAAATGTAGAAATGAGAACTGTTTATGGTCTAAGAACAGAACTTAGAAAGTTAAATTTATTAATGAATAAACATATTCCTGATATATATCAAAGAGCTTCTTTCGAACAAAGACTTGATTTGTTACGTGGATTTATGGATACTGATGGATATTTTCATCCAAAAAGAAAAAGATTTGTAATGTCTACAGGTCAAGAATGGCAAAGAGATGAAATGATTAAATTGCTAGCTACTTTTGGTATTAAAACATCTACATTTGAAGTTATTAAAAAATTAGGAGAAAAAAGTTTTATTTCTTGGGACGTATGTTTTTCAACTGATCTATTTAATCCTTTTTTAACTAGAAATCAAAATATAGAACAAGTAGGCACTCAAAATAATAGAACTTTTAGGAATATTGAAAAAGTAGAATTAGTAAATACTATACCTACTCAATGCTTAGAAGTAGATAGTCCTTCTCATACATTTTTATGTACAGAAGAAATGATAGTAACGCATAATACCAATAAGAAAATAGATACTAAATCATTTTTTGATAAAAAATTAAAGAGGAGTCAAAAGATGAAGTATCCGTTAAATCAATTAGATGATTGTAATTTTATGCATTATACTCTTCAATTATCAACATATGCATGGATGGTTAAACAAATAAATCCTAACTTTAATATTAAGGATTTGATACTTATTCACTATGATCATAACGGAAAACAAACAGTTTATCATTGTGATTATATGGAAGATAAAGTTTTAGCTATGTTAAAATGGTATAAGAAACTACTTATACATGATAATGAAAAATTAAAATATAAGAAAATAGACTATTAAATATGGAAATGTTAAATTAGGCTAAATAGATTATACAAGGACATATTAATGAATTAAAAAATTCAAACTAGAGTCTTTCTTAGAAAAGAATGATTATATGCAAATAGTGTCCTTTATATAAGGATGCTTTTGGGGGATAGTGTAATCCGAGATATTGGTTAAATCCAGAAACAGGAGATGTTTATACTTATAAAAGAGGAGATAATTATTATAAAGGATGTGGATGTAGGCTTCAAGCTAAGACAAGATTAGTTAATGCTCATTGTCCAGCAAAAAAATGGTAATATGAAAAGAATTAATGGAGAAAATATTTCAAATGTAATGTCTAGTAATGAAAAAATAGCTAGAAAGATATCAGGTTTAGAAAGTGGAGCTATATTTAATGCTCCTACCGTTGATGATATGGTAAAACAAGAAGCAAAAGCAAAATTTAATCAACAAGTAGATGACTTTGTAGAAAAATTAGATAAGCACGAAGAATTACTTACTAAATATGCTCAAAGTCTAGCAGATGATTTAAATGGAGTAGAATGTAAACCTTTATATGAAGGAATACTTATAAAACCGTTTGAAGAAAATCCTTTTCAAAGAATAAAGAGAGAAGGAAGATTAATTGTTGATTTAGGTGGACAAAAGCCAGTTTATAAGAGTCATGAAGATGGAGAATTTCATGAAGAAGAATCCTTTATAAGACAAGGGGTTGTAATAGAGGTCGGGCCAACTAGTAAATATGTAAAAGTTGGTGATATAGTAATGTGGAGAAGACCTTCTGAAACTCCTATTCCTTTTTATAAGCAAGGATGGGTACAAGTTGCAGAACATAGTATTCTTGCTACATTTAATACTGGATTAACAGAACGTTTTAAAAATATTAAGTAATATGGAAGAAAAAATTTATTTTATGCCAGGTGATGTGGTAACCTTAAAATAGGATATACCAAATAAGCCTATAATGTTAGTTTTAAAGAAAGAAACTTTAGTTATAAAACATTAGGATAATAAAGAACCTATACTTAGAGGAATTAAATGTAGATGGTTTAATGTCAATGGTTCTTTAGAAGAAGCTATTTTTAATACAAAAGATTTAGTTAAAGTATGAGTAAATTTAGTGACGCATTTAATGCTGCAAAAAAATCAGGAAAAGGTATATTTAAATTTAATGGAAGGTACTATAATACTATGACTGAACAAGATAATCTTGATGAATTTAGAAAACAACATTAGGATTACAATACTTATATAAGTGTTTCCGATACTGGAGGAGCGCCAAATTGGAGAACAGATAACTGGAAAATAACCGATAGGGTTATTGCTTCAGTTAATAAGTTAAATCATGTTCCTTCTGTAGCAACTCAATAGTCAACTGCTGCTCCTAAACTAGTAACTCAATAGTCAATTACTGCTCCTAAACAGGAACAAGAAGAAGTATTTAACCCATTTAATAAATATAACTTTACTGATTAGGATATAAGAAATTTTGGTAATGTAAGAAATATATATAATGCCTACCTAGATAGTTTCAATTCTCCTTATAAAAAGAATTCTTATATAGGATTTTTAAGAGATTATTTTGGTGATAGATTTAAAGGAAATCTTAATGAAAAAGATTTTAATAGTGCTATGCAAGAAGATTTTGGCATGAGAGGAGGTATTAAAGGAAATGACTATAAACAAGGATTTGGGGCATTTCAAGGATGGTTAACTGCTCAGAAAGAAAAATATTTAAATAATCAAAATAAGGTAACTCCTACTTTAGAAAAAAATAATAACTTAGGAGGAACAGATACTCGTTCACAAATAGTTCCTGGAAGAGTATATGGACATAAAAATGGAGGTATAATGTAGAAATTTCAATAGGGAGGACAAATGGATCCTCAATAGGTATTAACTCAAGTAGCAGGTATGCTTGCTTAGGATTTAGGAGGAACAGAACAAGATGCTGCTCAAATTATGCAAAGTCCAGAAGAATTTGATAATGCATTATCACAAGTATTATCAAGTATAACAGGACAAGATGTCTCAGTTGATGATAATAACAGAGATTAGGCTATAGCTGAATATATTAAAGTTAAATAGGAGCAATAGGTTCAAACTGCTAAGAAAGGAGCAAAAATAGGATACCTAAAATATCTAAGAGGAAATACTCCTAAAGAAAATAAACCTTCTTTTAATGAAGATGGAGGAGAATTAGAAAAAGAAAGTACAAGTACAGTAGAATTTCTTCCACAAAGTTAGCAATGGATTAATCAATTAATTGAAAAACTAAAAGTTGCCTTCTGTGAAGAAATGAATGCATGGTATTCATATGTAATAACTAAACCATTCTTAGCTGGAGGAGAGCGTAAAGAAATCGCTGAAACTTACGAAAAGAATGGTGATGATGAATACGAAGATCATGCAGAATGGTTACTTGAAAGACTTAATTAGTTAAATGCTGATGTAAGTGATATAGCTTCACCAAGTGACTGGTCTAAGAAAACTACTAAACATCCTTACAGAGTTCCATAGTTTAAAGATGGAAATATTTGTGCAGCTTGTAATTTACAAGACCAAATAAAAAATGAACTTGATGCAATAGAGACCTATAGAGATCTAGTTTCCTTTACTGAAGGTAAAGACCCTGTAAGTCATAGAAAACTTAGAGAGATTCTTGCTGATGAAGAAGAACATTATCAAGAACTTAAGGAGCATCTAACTGATGTTGAGTTTAATACTCAGATGCCAGGAAATTCTATGATGTCTAAATTTATTCTCGCTATTACTAAAGATAAAAGAGGAGGAAAGTTAGGTTGTAAAAAGAGAACAATCATAACAGATAAATGTGGAGGAAAGACTAAGAAAAAGCCTGTTAAAGATAAATGTGGAGGTAAAACTAAAAAGCCTAAGAAGTGTGAAAATGGTGCTCCAGTAGGATTATTTAGTATTCCTACATTAAATCCTTCTATTAAGAATAAAAAATAATATTCTATATGTTACATATATTTCAATATGATTAGGTAAATGATAAGCTTGAATTAAATAGACCAGAGATTCTCTTAATAAAAGAATTTGCTGCATTAATGGATAATAAGAGAAATATATGTCCAGAAGATAAAGCTGGCAAAGAACATTTAAGAGCTTATAAAGAATTTACATATATATATTTAGCGTTAGATTGGTAGTCTTTCTATTCGGATTATTCTGAATAGGAAAGACACCAAGCTGCGTTAAAAGATTCAGGTCTTACAGAAGAACAGTTTAATAATCCAGAATTTAGAGCAGCTTGTAGAAAATATCGCTCTTTACAAGAAAGTGTTTTATCTATTAAGTTATTAAGATCTTCTTAGGAAATGGTTAATAAATTTGTTGATTATTTTCATAACGTAGATCCTCAGGAAAGAGATGAAATGACTGGCAAACCTATATGGAAAGTAAAGGATATATAGGCAGAACTTACAAATCTTCCTAAAGTTATAGATGAACTTAAATAGGTAGAGGGTTATGTGAAGAAAGAAATGGCTGAAGATTCTAAGTTAAGAGGAGGAGCTACTGTAGGATTTACACCAACTGGACAATAATTATGGTTACTTTAGTTTATAATACTGATCCTGTAACAGGAAAAAGGAAAAGAGGTCGTCCAAGAAAAATAAAAAACGATAATGACCTTGAAGATAAGATAAAGGTTCCAGATGAAGTCCAGAAAGTTATTGATATAGTAAAAGAAACTAAATAGAAAGAAGATAAAGAATTTCATTAGGTAGTAGAAGAAGTTAAAAAAGAGAGAAAGGGAGAATGGGATATATCCATTGGAGACCCAATTGATTTCTTTGACTCTAGACTTTCCTATGAATTAACTGGATATAAACCAATAGATAGAACTCATGGATTAGATTTTGATCCAAGTTGGTTTACTGAAACGAGAGATACCTTTAATAAAACAGGTCATTATTGTTAGTATCATTTTGGTTCCAAATTATATAGAGACTTTTGGGATGAGTAGTATAGAAGATGTAGAGAAGGAATGGAATCTCATGGATATAGAATAACAGGAGATCATTACTTCTTTCTTAATTTTTATAGACTTAAAGACTTAACTAAAACAACTAAGGCAGGTTCTGGACGTATTGAGAGTTTTCCTGATTTCTTCGTTGCATAGTATATATATTTTCATTATATAGAGTTATGTAGAAGAGTACGTAAAAATGCAATAGGATTAAAAGCTCGTGGAGTAGGATTCTCAGAGATTGGAGCATCTATAGTAGCTAATACATACTAGGTTCGTAGTGGATCGAGATGTGTAATAGTTGCTCATGCTGATGATTAGTTACAACCTACTTTAAACAAATGTTGGACATAGCTAAACTTCTGTAACGATAATACAGATGGAGGATTCTTTAAATTAAGATAGAAACATGATACTGATAGTTGGAAAAAAGCATCTTATATAAAGAAGCTTAACGGAGCTGAGGTAGAGGATGGTTGGGGTTCCGAAATAATCGGAATCATTGCAGCTAAACCAAGAGCTATTCGTGGTGATCGTACTGATTTACTTCTTTATGAAGAAAGTGGTTCATGGGAAAATTGGAAGAAAGCATTTATACAAGGGGATGCCCTAGTCGGTATTCAAGGTAACCGATTTGGTATAAAACTAGGATGGGGAACTGGAGGAGACTCCGGACCAGCATTAGAAGGTTTAGCTGATGCATATGAACACCCTGATGTATATGATGTTCTTCCTTATAAACATAACTTTACTCCAAGTGGAGAAGATACATTAACTGGATTTTTTATTCCAGCATATTCTATACTTAATAGACCTGGATATATAGACAAAAGAGGATGGTGTGATCCAGATAAAGCAAGGAAATTTTATGATAAAGAAAGAGATATAAAATTAAAAGATCCAAAAGCATATGTTATATACTGTGCTGAATATTGTTATAATGCTGATGAGGCATTAGCATTAGAGGGAACTAATAAATTTAATAAAGTATTAATTACTAATTAGCTTGCTAGTATTAAATTATATGGAAATGGACCTGAAATAAAGAATGGAGAATTATAGTTTCTTTATAAATAGGGAAATGAAAGAACTTCAAATAATATAACTGGAGTTAAATGGGTTCCAGGAAATGGAGGAAGTATTCATATAATAGAACCCCCGTTATGGGAGATTAATAAGGATAATGAATCATATAGACATATGAAGAACTTATACATAGCTGGAATAGACTCTATTGATATTGGTTCAGAACAAACTTCAGAAGCAACTAAAGATCCTTCTAAATTTTGTATAGTAATAAAGAAAAGAACTTTTGGAATGAGAGAACCTGAATATGTGGCTTACTATATGGATAGACCTAGAGATGAACGAATAGCTTACGAAAATGCTATGAAGCTAATGATGTATTATAATTGTTAGTGTAACATAGAGGCTACTCGTTTAACTATGGTTAACTGGGCTAAGAGTAAAGGATGGATAAATTATTTTATGAGAAGACCAAGAGCTACATATCCAGATACTAGTAGAAAAATTTCAAATGCAATAGGAACTCCTGCTACAGTAGCTATTATTAGTCATTAGACTGACTTAATAGCTCAATATGTAGAAGACTATTGTCAAAATATATGGTTTCCAGAATTCCTTGATTAGTTAAATAGATATACTGATGAAAATAAAGGTAAGTTCGATATTATAGCAGCGATGGGAATGTGTGAATTAGCTGATGAAGAACTTACTGGAGTTATTCCTACTGATGCGGAACCTGAATAGAATAATGAATGGTAGGATATAGGTTGGTATATTGATGAATATGGAGTAAAAAGATGGGGAGTTATTCCAAAACAGAATAAACAAATTACTAATTTTAACTGGGAACCAGATTATCAAAATACTAATCATTCTAGTGATCCTAGATATAATTATGACTACAGAAGAACTTAAAAATAAAATACTTTGTATTATATAGGAAGTCTATAATTATCAAGGCAGAACTTGGAGATATAATGGTAGACTTAAAATAAGATAGTTAAGTCCTGTAGGTTATAGTGTAACTTTTGGATTAAATAATATAGATAAACCACTTGTAATATCTGCTGAACTTAGTGATGATAAATTTCTTAAATTTATAAAAGATGAATTAAGAAGTAGACACTTTAATAATATACAATGGTTTATCGGAGAACATAGTTATCCAGATAATGGATGTCCAATAAAAAAGGGTTGTGCTTGTGACTGATAATGAATTTATTGAATATACTAATCGAACTATAACTGATTTAGTATATGATAAAGTGGACTTGTAGAAAGCTTATAATTATTATAATGGTAAGCTAGATGCAGAATAGTATCGTTCTTTAGAGGAGAATTATGGAATAGGAAATCCTACTTCCGTAGAATTTATACCTCTTATTAGAAAACATATTGATGCCTTAGTTGGAGAATACTTAGGAACTCCAGTATTACCAAGAGTATCATGTAAAGACTCAAAAACAGTAACAAAAATTACTAGAGAAAAATAGTTAAAAATAACTAAGGACGTATATACTTTCTTAAAAAATAGATTAAATAATAAAATAGTGCAGATGATGCAGACCAGATAGGAAATACAAGATCCTACTATTAAAAAAGATTTACAAGATCTAATGGAAGATCTTGATTATGGATTTTAGTCATAGTATGAAATAGCTGCCTAGAATGTAATACAATATTTATTGTAGTCTAGAGATACAGATATTTATACTAAACTTCGTATGTTACTTATTGATTTACTTGTAACCGGCTATACTTTTTATAGAGTATTACCAACAGTTGGAGGTAATAATGTAAGAATAGAAGTATTAAATCCACTAAATACTTTTATAGATAGAAATCCAAATTCTGTTTATGTAAAAGATTCTTATAGAGCTGTTGTAAGAAGATGGCTCACTAAAACAGAAATATTAAATCAATATGGAAAAGATTTATCGAAAGATGATATAAAAATAATTAAAGATACATGGGAATATGGATATGATTCAGCTCCGTTATATGTTCGTTCTTATAGAGGGGTAAATGGGACTCCTAGTACTAATGGAATAAGAGCAGGAGAAGAAGTTATACCAGGATACCCAGTACAAGATACTATCTTTAATTATAATTTTATTCCTGTATATGAGGTAGAATGGTTAGATGTAGATAAAGATGGAATAATGTAGAGATATAAGACAGTAAGAATAGGAGAAAGAATATATATAATATATGGAAAGGATGAGGACGTTATTAGAAGTCATGATAATCCTTCATATTGCTCTCTTACTGTAAATGGTATCTATTTCTTAAATAGGGGTAATGAACCTTTCTCTATAGTTAAAGCATGTGCTAAACTATAGGATAAATATAATTTACTCCATTTTTATAGAGATAACTTAATTGCAAATTCTGGAACAACTGGAGATTGGTTAGATGTATCGATGCTTCCAAAATTCTTAGGGGTTAAATTACCTGAAAGGGTACAGAAATGGTTATCATATAAAAAATCTGGTATTGCACTAATAGATACTTCATAGGAAGGAAGGTTAGGAATGGGATAGGCTCCTATGAATACTACATTTAATGGATTTGATGATACAATTAAAGCACAGACTATTCAAGCTATTTAGATAGCTATTGATTCTGTTGAATAGACTTGTTCATCTATTACTGGAGTATTTAGAGAAAGACTCAATGGAATACAACAAAGAGATGCGGTTACTAATGTACAGACCTCTGTTAATAATTCATTTACTATTAGTAAATAGTGGTATTAGTAGATGGATACTTTAACAGAAGAAATGTTATTGGATGCACTAAATGAAGCTAAAATAGTATTTAAACATGGTCTAACTGGAACTCTTATACTAGGAGATAATCAGTAGAGAATATTTACTTCTTTACCAGAATATTTTACAATGTCTGATTATGATGTTCACATAACAAATAGTTCAGATATAGTAAAAGACACTGAGTAGTTAAGAGCTTTACTCCCCGAATTTATAAAGGCAGGAACTATGACTCCAGATATTATAGTAGATGCCGCTACGACAAAGAGTTTATCATAGCTGAAACAAAGTATAAGAACAGCTATGAAAAAATAGGAAGCTAAAAATGATAAACTAAATCAAGCCATGGAATAGATATAGTAGTTACAATAGCAACTAAATGACGCTTAGAAATAGTTACAAGAAGCTTCTACTGAAATTAAAACTCTTAATAAATAGAAGATGGAAATAGATATGTAGAAAAATAAATAGGATGCTCAAATTAGAATGTATCAAGCTAAGACAGATCGTGATTATAAATAGA
>JALFMW010000135.1 GCA_022782605.1 Clostridium sp.
TCTATTTACTAACTTATGTGAGTATCTCCCATAATGAATAACCATATTCAGCCCCCTAAACATACATATCTATCATTCTCAATATTTTCTCATCTTTGATGTATTCTTTAATTTCTTTTGTAACTCTTATAATTTCTCCAGTATACAACTTATAATCATATTCTGATATTGATAATTCTTCTACTGTATTATTATTAAGTCCTTCAAGTTTAACTTTTTCTGGAGTAGTTTCAAATTTATATATTCTTTTGTTAGAAAAACATAAACCTCTCATATTTATTCACTCCTCTTTGTTATCTTAATATTATTATAATACATTAAATGTTATTTTTCAAGCACTTTTTTTAGAAATATTTTTACATATTTATATATATTTCCATTTATCATTATATTTTCTTGCATAATATAATATATCAGCTTTATAGTTATCTCTTAAGAATCTAAACTCACTATTTATAATATCATCTCTCATTTTCTTTCCAAAAGTGTTTTCATCATCATGGCTATAAACCCATAATACTAAATTAGCATCATCTTTTGATACTCCTATATTAGTTCCGCATTTTATAAATTGTTGATAAAATCTAAGAGTTTCATGTGAACAATCTATACATTCACCGTAACTGTTATTTATAAATTCAGATCCAGCTGATTCTCTCATTTCTTCAAAATATCCATTCTCATAAGCTAAATGTTTTAATGCATCAAATCTTGCTCCATTTACTCCACATTCCCTTAAATCTATTAAATAATTAAATTGTAATTTCCTTAACTCTTTGCTTGATAAATTTAACGCTGCTAAACCTCCAAGTGATAAATGAGTGCATTCCCATCCACTATTATAATCTCTTATATCTGTAAATGAAGTATCGTACCATAAGTCTTTTATGTTTCTAATTTCTGGATCTACTTTATCTGATATATCATTATGCATATAATTTGCTACATGATGGAATACTACATCTACTATAATATCTATTCCTATTTCTTTAGCTGCTACACATAGTTCCTTTAGCTCTTCTCTACTTCCTAATGGATTACCTATCTTATAGTTAGTTGGTTGATAATATATCCAGAAATGACCGTTATTTTCTTTAATCCCTTGGAGTGGTGATGTTTGTATTGTATTAAACCCTGCTTTCTTTATTTCTTCCAAGTTGTTTTTTATATCTTTTAACCTCCAGTCTAAAGCTTGAAATATTATTTTTCTCTTCATAACTCCCCACCTATCATTTATTATTTGATTATCCTTCTATAATCTTATTGATTGCATATTTAACTAGATCAGTTATTGTTAATCCTTTTTCTTTAGCTAATTCTTTTATTATTTTCTTTTCACCTTTAGTCAATCTTAATCTTATTGATTCATCTTTTATTTCGGTTTTGAATTGTAATTTTTCCATCTATATCCCCTCCTTGATTATATGTTACCATATTTGTTATCACTTATCAATAGTTTTTGTAATCTTTCTGCGACAAAAAAGAGGGAATAAATCCCTCTCTATTTTAATAATCATTTGCTATTCTATCCCAGTTTATTTTGTTTTTCTTATAATAGACTTCTTCAAGTTGTTCTAATGTAAATCCTAAGCATAAGCCTAATGCTATTGTATCTCCTAATACAGTACCGTATATAGTGAAACATTTGTCTATTATTTCGTATAGATCATACTTAGCGTAATCTTTAAATTCTTCATCTGTAACTTCTTTGAAATTATAATTTTTAATCTCGTTTTCTAAACTTAATGCAAAATGTAAACAATCAGCTATTTCCTCTAGTAATTTATTTATATCTATAATTCCTTTATTTTTCTTCCAGTATTTAAATGATTTCCATTCCTGTAATGCTTCTCCAAGTTCTACCCTATACGCTGTTTTAATTTGCTCTGTAGGATATTCTTTCAAACCTCCTTTTTGGAATAATGCTGCATCTAATTCTTTTTGAGCTTCTAGCATCTTTTTTATATTCATCCAATCACCTCATTAATTTTTTTCTCAATATCATTAATATTATCTAATTCATTAAATTTTATCCTGGAGGTTTTTATCTTATCATCTTTTTTATATTCTATAATGTATTCTCCATGTGGTAAGCTAAAATATCTTAATATTTTCTTTTGTTTAAAATATTTATTTAATACATTGCTTACTCTTAACATGCTATTTCTCCACTTCTTTTAATTTCTTGTATAAATTGCTTAAATCTTCTGTATATATTTCTATAGCTTTATCATAGAAATTACTATTGGTTTCATAGTTTAATTTATCGTATTGATTAATCAAATTCTTACGTTGTCTTATTCTAGTTAATATTTCTTCTTTGCTTAGTTCTGGCCCATCGTTCCAATGTTCAAAATAGCAGTCTGTACATACTCCGTTGAATTTATTAATCTCATACTCGCTCATATATTTCCCACATTTACATTTTTTATTCATTATCTGTTTCCTCCTCATCTAATAAATTTTCTATCATTCTATCTATATATTCTTTTGCCTTTTCTAAGTCCTCTAAGCCATTCTTATTTTTATACCTGAATACATATTTAATCACGTTTCCTTGCATAAAATCTAACTTATTAGCCTGACAGAAATCTATTACGTCTATTCCACTACTTCCATAATGATCTGGGTTTATATTATCCTTGCTTGTAAATTTCATTATTATCCCTCCTCTTTTTCCATGTTATTATTATACCACATAAATTGTTATCTTTCAAGCACTTTTTGATATTAATTGCAGAAACCATTCATCAGCTCGTCTGTTGGAATTTTGTAGCCAGTAATCTTTTTGTATTTAGTAGCCATTAATCCAGTTTCTTTAACTAATTTTTGATATTCAGGTATCCATTTATCTTTATATTTTATTTCTTCTTCTAAACTTTGGTATTTATGTGGTTTTTTATCTTTCCCGATATAAGTATCGCTTTCTAAAAACTCTTCTGCTTTTTTAATTCTATTTATCAGCTTGTTATATTCTGTTATAAACCTCTCTTCTTCCACAATATCACCCTCTTAAAATGGACAAATATCATTATCAATATCTGGTAGTTTATTATTATAAACTTTTCCTAAGTTGTCAGTATATCCGTTTGGTAGAAAGTCTTGCCATTGAGTAGCAATATAACTTGAACTATTATAAAATCTTTTGCTTCTAGGATCATAAGCCATATAAGTTTTTGAAGTCTCACCAAACACTCTGTTCTTAGTTACTTGGACTATAGAATTTACTGAACTTAATCCAGTTTCTGCTGCTTCTTTTAATTCTGTTTCTGTTAAATCATCTTCCTTTTCAACTCTTCTAACATATATAACATTAAATGCAAGGTTTGTTATATCACCACTACCTCCAACATCATCATTATCGAACATTTTATTGTTACCTTTTCTTGGATGAACTACCAAGTTAACACAGCTATTAGTGTTTATAGCGAATTGTCTTAATTCATCAGTTAATTCGCTTTGTGCTTCATATTTATTTTCTATTCCTTTACTTCTCATAACTGTTAAGTTATCTAATACAAATAATTTGCAGTTATATCTCTTATATGCTTCTTTCATTCTTGAAATAATTTCATCTTTGTCATTACCTATTCTATTATCAAATACCCATATTTTCCCCTTTATCCATTCATCTATTGCTTTTATTGCTATATCATTAACTCTATAATTTTGTTTTCTTCTTATATGATCTGTTTTAGCTTCTAAATGCCTTTCTGTTGCTATTTGATTATAAAACCATAATTTAAACATTCCGGCATCTAATTCTCCTGTGTAAATGAAAATATTATAATCCTTTTCTAACGCTGGTATTAATGTTTGATATAACATAGTAGATTTTCCAGCTGCTCTTTGACCACTCCATACATTTAATGAAGGGAATAAATATCCACCCATTGCCATATCTATAGCATTATTTCCTGTTTCTACTCTATCAAGTTTAGATATATCTGTAACCTCTATTTCTGATATATCAATAACTCCATCTAGCGGAACTTTTCTAGCATTATCTATAAATGATTTTACTATTTCTGGGCCAAATTCAACTAGTTCTTCATTAGCATCTTTTAATTCATGTTCTACTATTGAGAATTTGTATTTATCTTCTGAAAATTTATTCAAAAGTTCTTTTTGCATTTTATATCCTGCTTCATCATTATCCATGTATAACACCCACTCATTAATCTTTTGTATTTCTTCCCAGCATAGATCTATCCATTTAAAGTTATTGCATCCCATGGGAACTGATACTACATTGTCAAATCCTGCTTGAATAACACTTAAAGCATCTATCATTCCTTCTGTTAAAATAACTGGTTTAGAATAATCTATGTTATCTATGTTCCATAAAACTGGCTTTCCATCTTTTTCTGGAACTTCTTTTACTTGTTTACACCCTTTCTTATAAGAAATATTTCTAAACTTAGTAAATACATGTTCCCCACGATAAGTAAATTTAAATGCTGCTACAGTTCCGTTATTAAATGTTGCTGCACTTACATATTTTTCTACTACTTCATGTCCTATACCCCTTTTCAAAAAATATTTTAATACTTCTTCTGTAGGGGTTAATAATTTTTTAGTTGGTTTTTTATATGGTTCTGATATTTCTTTTTTAAATCCTTTACCACGTCTTTCTGTATAATAATCAGCTTCAACCCCAAACCTATCGCATAATTGTTTGAATGTTCCTTGCCCTGCTGCACATGATGTTCTTTGACATTTATAAACGTGTTTCTTAAAATTTAATCCAAATGAATACACATCTTTATTATGTCCTCCCTTACATACTGGGCAATATTGGGGAGTTATTTCATCCCCTTTTATTTGGTATCTGCCACAAAAAGCATCGGCAAATTCTTTTTCATTCATTCAATTATCTCCCTTCAAATTCACTATTATTCAATCCAAAACTTATGCTTGGTTTATTGTATTTTCTATCGCAGTAATCATGTACATCTTTGTGTTTTTCTTTATCAAAGTCTGGTAAATTAATTAATATATAATATAGTGATAATTTAGGACTAAATTTAACTTTTTTTACTGATGCTATAAAGTCCTCATCTTTTAATTCTTTAAGTTCTTCATACCATAATCTCAACATGTCTACCGGTATTTTATCAATCTTTATTCCGTGAATTGAAAGTAATTTAACCATTTCGTCTTTGAATAATTCTTTATTTAACATATATATCCCTCCTAAAAATCAAGTACTGTTTTTCTTATTTCTTTTTCGTCTTCTGGAGTTCCATTTACACTCCAGTTTTTTAATATTCCTTCAATGTATTTATAACTTACAACTTTAGTTCCGTTTTTAGTTCCTGCATCTACTGCTTTTTTTACTGTATCTTCACCATGTATTTTTACTTGATCTGAAAGTAAATCAATTGAATCAGCATCTAAATTAATTCTATTCTTCCAGAAATACTCTATTATGTTTTTAATAGAAGAATCTTTAATAGAAGAATTTAATAGATTAATATTATGTTCGGGATTTATTTCCGTTACCCTCGGATTTGAATCCGTTACTATCGGATTTATTTCCGTTACCCTCGGATTTGAATCCGTTACCCTCGGATTTATTTCCGAACTATCGGATTTATTTCCGACAGGCATTTCATATTTAGTATCAGTAAGTCCTAAATAATTAGGGCCTATTGCATAAAAACTATAAGTTCCAAATTCTTTTACAGTTTTATGTTTTAATACTCCTTTTAAAGCCATAGCTTTTAATCTTCTATATATAGTATCTTTCTTCCAATTTATTATAGGAAATGCTTCTTGTATACCTTCATATTTAATCCAATAATACATATCGTTATCTAATATTTTTTTAACCATTTTCCCTGTGTCTTTATAGTCAACAAACCATCTTAGGATCATTAAATCTCTATCATCTAATCCTAATTCAATAGCTTTTTGTTGACTGAAACCATGAATTGTATATTTCATTTTATCACCTCTTATTTATTCCCAATAATACTCTATTGTTTCTCTCCATTCACTCCAGTTTTTACATTCTAAAGTTATAGCTTTTAATTCTTCTATTGTTATACCAGAATCATATCCATTCTTTAATATTAAAAAAGCTTTCCTTGAATCAAAATAACTGAATCTGTTTTTAGCAATGCCTTTTATATAATGTAAATCTTTTAGTTCTGGATTATCTTTTTGCATTCTTCTGTTCTTTATAATTGCTTCTATCTTTTTCATGGCAGTTTCTGGTTCGTATTGCCCAAATGATATTACCGAACATTCCAACACTTCATTAAAACCATATTTTTTAATAAGTTTAATTATATTTTTAGTTCCCGTATTAGTTAAACTTATATTTAATGAATTTTCTAAGTTAACTATTTCAATAAGTTTATTAACTTCTTCGTGTTCTATATTTAATAGTTCTATTCTCCATTTAGACATCATTTCAAGTTGTTCTCTTCTTTTGTTTAATTTATCTAATTCTTCTTTTTGTAACTTTAAAGTTTGATTATCAGTAAGTTTTTTATTACTTTTTCCTCTGTTACATTCAAAACAAGAAGTTATTAAATTTGAAATATCATTATCTCCACCTTTTGATACTGGAATTATATGATCTACCTCCAATACAACATCTGGAGCACTTTTACCACAATATTGGCAAGTAAAGCTATCTCTTTTAAATACTTCAAATCTAACTGATTTTGATAAATTCTTTCTCTTAGCCATGTTTATAATTTCTCCCTTATACCATGTTTAATATATTTATAAACTTTCCATACCTTTGTTTATCATTATTCTAATAAAGTTAGATACTGATGTACCGTATTTATTAGCTTCTTCCTTTAGTTCTTCAATTTCCTTTTCAGTTACTTTGAAAGTTACTATTTTCTTTCTTCTTTCATCTTGCTCTCTAGTTTTAAGATTCATTATCTCACCTCCTATTTACATATTACCATAAAGTAATACCATAGTCAATAAAAAAACAACATATATTTTCCAAAAAGATAACAAAGATAACAAAAAAAGGAGGTAAAAACCTCCCTGTAATTTATAGTTGATCCTTTCTTAATTCAGCTTCATCATTTAGCATATCTTGTAATACTTTCTTTAGAAGTATAACTTCTTCTTCTGAATTACATTTAGCAAACCCTTCTTTAATACCTTCTGAAACCACACTAATTGGCTCTGTAGCCTTATTTATTAATTTGATAAACATATAACCCTCCTATTTAGCCTTAGCCTCTAAACGGCTGCAAACGCTATTATAATCTTCTATTGATAAATCTTCGATCTTGTCTTTTCCAAATTCTGATTTAATTACTTTCTTTATCTCTGGTTCTTTTATTCCAACTTTTAATCCTATTGCTAGCAGTCTGCCTACTTGTTTAGCTGATAGTTTACCATTTGATTTAGGTTTATCAGGTTCAACACCATGTGTATTAGTTGAATCACTATCTTTGGTATCATCTATTGCAAACATTCCATTTAAAGCATATTTACGAGCGTAACTGGAAACAGATCCTGTTATTTGTGATGAGTCCATCCCTTTCTTAATTTCATCTTCTCTTGCAAGTGCTGAATTCTCAACTGTTTCTCCATTTTCTGTATCTATAAACTTAACTGTAGCTTTTATATAATGCCTACCTTCTACGAATAGAATATCATCACTTATTATTACAGTAGCTTTATTTTTATTTAGAATAGGCTTTAAAGCTTCCAGTATATCTTCGCAACTTCTGTATTTATATTTCCCAAATGAGTTGTATTGTGATTTTGGTGCTTTTAATTCTGATTGAACATTTAATAGTTTTGTATATACTGACACATTAATCCACCTCTTATCTTCTAGTTAGTTTTAACTGAATAAGTTGTTTTTTCTTCTTCGGTTACAAACGGAAGAATTTCACCTGTTTCAATATCAATCATAGTACCGTTATTTGCCTTTATAAGCTTCTTTACATCATTCTTAGAGTATTTCTTCACTACTTGTATTAAATCGCTGTGAGAGCATTCTAAGTAGTTTAGCATAGTATCTTCATCATAGTTTAAAGTTTTAGTTGTTCTTTGTGTTATTTTTCCAGAAGGAGTTGAAAGTTTAAATTTATCATTAAGTTTCTTTTGTTCTATATAGTATTCAGTTATTAAGCCTTTATAATGCTCCTCGGAAGCTTCTAAGGGTTTTAATTCATTTTCAAGCCATTGTTGTACCTTTTGAATTTTTTCTTCTGCAAATGCCTTTAATTCAGCTTTTTTATCCTCTATGCTTTTAATGGTTTCAAAACAATAATCAGCTGTTTTTAGATCAGTAACTCTCCATCTTTCGTTTTCTTCAGTAGTAATAGTCATTTCATCAAATACATTTTCCATAATTAATCCTCCACGATATCAAAAAATACTAAACACATTTCTTTTTCTGGCGAATATATTCTTTTTAAATAGCATAATTTCCCACCGTAAAATTCAACTGTAGTACTTCCATTGCTAATTACTGAAATTATATGTTCTCCAATTCTTAATATATCAAAAGGTATATCTACCTCTATTCCATCTTTAGTTTCAATTTTTAAAAGCTTAACATAATTCACAATCATCATCCCCATATACTAAATGATTTTCTAAGTATACAAACTTGCAATCTTCACATATATATTCATTTCCAAATTCATAATGATCTGAAGTTGTATTAATATTAGAACCACAATAACTACAAGTTCCTATTGTTTTTTCTTCTGATTCATAATCAACAAACTCTAACATTTTTACCTCCTAAAACACACTTGTTTTCCAGTTTTTTTATGAATAAATGTATAGCTTTCAAAATCCTCATTAACAAACAAGAAGTCTTTTGGATTAACTCCTATACATTTTAAAAATTGTCTTTGCTCTACGTTGCAAAGTCTTCCACGCATACTTACATCTCCTAACACTTATTAGACAACTTCGCCTTATTTAGCATCAGTATGTTATCATTTATGCGTAAGTTTATTAATTCAATGTTATCTTTTTGTCACACATTTTATAAAATTTTAGTATTTTATTTGTTAAAGAATATTTCTACTACTTCTTTTGGAGTAAGATTTAATTCTTTAATTATTTTATCTATCTGTTCCTGTTTGAAGTTTTCTCTTCCTTTTTCTTTTTTAAGATAAT
>JALFMW010000097.1 GCA_022782605.1 Clostridium sp.
AATAACTTCATAATCTTTAGCAAGATTCTTCAAATCTCTAACAACAAGAGTTAAATTAGCAACAGTTATCTTACTAACGTCTTCATTATTTAAAGCATTATTTAAAAACTCATTAGCTTTATTAATCTCAATAACTACTTGGGCATGACGTTCTATCATTCTTTTAACCCAATTTTTCATTTCAATTTTATCCATAATATTATTTATTTAATTTGTTTATTACTAGTTGAACCAAAAGCACCATCACCTCTATCAGTTATTCCTAAATCTTCAAGACTATCAACTTTTTGCCACATAGCTTGACGATGATGAGGAACTTCTAATTGACCGATAACATCACCTGCTATAATACCAGTAGCTACAGTATTACTATCAATAGGTCTAAATACAACGAAAATTTCACCACGATAACTTTCGTCAACAGTACAAGGAGAATTGGCAATAACTAAACCCATCTTAGTAATACGACTATTAGGACGAATAGTTATAGAATCACGATCCTCAGTAGATACATGAATACCTGTACCACATTTAATACGACCATCATTTGTATATTCTACAGAAGTAGCTCTTATATCACAACAAGCATCTGTAGCATGACCAAATTCTCCATCAATATAATGAGCATATTCAGGAAGAGTAGCTTTAACTTTAGGGTCAAGCCAAATCTTAACTGGAACAAAATCAATAGCTTGACGAAGAGCATCTTTAAGTTCTCTTTCTGCTAATTCACGATTGTCTGGAGTTTCTTTAAAAGCATTAGCATAATTAATAAATGCTTCTGCAATACGATTACTTAATTGACTCATAATTTAATTTTATTTATTTTAATCAAAATGACTACCAAACATACAATCTACATTATATGTATTATCTTTAACATTATTAATAGTAAAATAATCTTTATTTATTTTAAAACGATTAGTATCTTTAATAGGTAATAATATTTTCTTTTTATAAAGTCTATTAAAAGCTTCACTAATTACATATAAAGAAGTTTTATATAAACTTACTATACCTAAAGTCCAACCTTTATCAATAATAGAAAGATTATTACGAATAATAAAATCTAATAAATAAGATTCACCAATAGTAGTTCCTATTAGTTTTTCTAGTTTATCACTTCTAATACTAATAGTAATATATTCTTTATTTTCCATCTACCATATTTTCATATTCATCAATAGTTATACCTTTTTGTTTACAAAAATCATAAACTAAATCATTATAAGAACCATTAAATATAACAGAAGGATTTACAAAATAATAATCTTTATCTTTTCCTTTAGCGTTAAATATTACAATGGTATCTTTAGGTTTAAATATTACTTCAGGTCTAGTTCCATCATCACCATTACCTTGTAACCATTTTAAACCTTTTGAAATAGCAGATTTATCTAAAGGTTTTTCAGTATTCCAACAACCTATAACTTTTCTATCAAGTTTAATTATATTTGTACCATAAGGTAAAGCATTCATTATATATTTAAATATTCTTTTAGCACAAGCTGGAGCAGAATCATAATATTTATCAAACCATCTATCATTAATACGAGGATGATTTGCATTATCTTTAGGAAACCAAACTTTATTACTAGTAAGATTACCTTTAATGTCTTTATTTATAACAATTCTACTACTCATACTTAAATTATTATTTAAATAATATAAATCATTAGCTACAATACCTTTAATGTTATCAGTAGCACTAACTTTAATTCTATTCATATCTTATTCTTATTTATTGCAAAGATATAAAAAGTTGTACATATAAACAACTTTTTTTTCAAAATTGTTTCCACAGACAACTCGAAATATTTACAACTTATTGATAATCAATAGGTTATAGAGATAGTGTATTTACATATATATAATTATATATTGCTGATAACAATTACAAAGATAACTATTATCTTTAAATCCAGTATCATTATTAGCATAATAATTACTAGAATAAAGAAAGTTTAATAGTTCAACCTCTCTACGGGGGGTCTCTAGTTCATCTAGTACTTCTAAAACTTCTTATGTCATAAG
>JALFMW010000216.1 GCA_022782605.1 Clostridium sp.
ACACTACCTTGGTTATAATTTGAGTACGCAGTTCTAGCATTACCTTTTTCAAGTTTTATATTCTCACGTGTTACATCTACATTGTTCACATTAACCGAATAATTTATTCTCATATAAGGAATACCATCGGGAACATCAAAAGATTTGCTATATACACCACCTTGAGAAAAAACAATACCAGAATGAAAAGCTTTGTTTTTGTCATAAAAAATAATATTCACTTGATAATAAGAAGAATCACTATCCCACGAAAAGTTATAAGTTTTATACAACGGAACTATATAATCAGTTAATCTCCAAGCTCTAGAAGGCTGAGAAGACCCCGTATTACCATTAACAAAAGTATTGCTTAAATTATTTTTATCAAAATAATTTATATTATCCCCCACAGTTTCAACTTCCTGTAGATAGTCTGACGAAGGTGATGGTTTGCCACCTGTATACTCTTCCCATTCAGTTGCCTGAACACTATCATCTTTATAAAGCATAACCTTAACATTTTTTTTATTCATGACTGTTCCATTAGGAACATATAACACAACAAAAGCAGTGCTTACGTTAGTATTGGTTAGATTTACTGGAACTGTTGGCGTTATATATCTTGTAGCAGTTCCGTCAGTATATGTAATAGCTAAAGTTAAGTTCCAATTTGTCACATTATAAGCAACACTAGAATACAAACCAAAATAATGATTTGCCTCATAAATATTTTTAGCATTCCATAATACAAAATTAGTATCTGCCGTTGCGGTTCCACTTATATTAAAAGTTCCATCTCCATTATTTGTTAAAGTTAATCCATTCTTAGTAATAGTCGCAATTAAATCAGCTGGATTTAAAAGTTGTTTTCCTTTAGTTGTCTCTTGATACTGATTACCATTAACCGTAATCTTCAAAGGCTTAACCTTGTCTTGAGCAGGAATTGATAACGAAGTACCAGAACCATAATCTACACCAGCATCTTTATACTGTGTAGTATTTCCACCCACATAAATATCTTCTATCGGCTCGGCTTTGCTATTACTCAAATTAATATTCTGTCCAGAAACCCTTTTATAGTCTGGCAAAACTTTCAAAACATCAGCTATCATCCATTTCATTTCTATCTTATTAGGTGTAGAACTCGTGTTTTGTTGGTTGCTCAAAGTTATTATCGGCTCATAAGGGTTAAAATCTCTGCCCCAAGCCCTTAATGTAAAATCATTTTTTATACTAAATCCACTATCCCACTCTACCCAGCTGTCAGGCTCTCGCAAGTCTACTTCTTTGTCGTCTATATAAATCGGTGGAGTAGGATTTGATTTTCCATCTATCGCCACAATGTTAGAAGAAATCTGTATGTAACCATTCTCACAATCGTTGACTAAGTCGCAAATTGCAAAAGAAGCTGGTTGTATATATCTAACTGTGAAAGATTTTACTCCAGAAGTTAATATCGTGCTATTAATAGTCTCTCCAGTTAGTTCTATATAATAAGAAGTGTTATTACTCATTCCAGAGAATAAGTAAGTTAAAGATGGGTCAGTATTATAATAAATCAATGGAGACTGAGCTAAAATAGTTTTGTTGCTATCATAAAGAGTAAATCTATAACTATTTAAAAGCTCACCTTCGTTTTGCACGTAATTCCCTTGAAAAGAATACGTTCCGTTCTCAATTGTTCCACTTGAAGGAATATTATCTATAGTTAAAGCGGGCTGAGTATAACAATAAAAAGGAATTGGCACACTCGCCACACTCTCATCATTACCATTATCTATTGTGTAAATAACGGCATTATAAAAGTTGTTGTTTTTTAATGAATTTGCTGGCAAAATATGTTCAAGTTTCATACTTGACTGCGTTTGATTATAAACAATTTCACCAGTTTGATTGTTTCGGATAATTAATCTATTACCTACAACTTGTGCGCCACCAATAACAACGAAGGTTATCGCCTGTTTTTTGGTAGCATCAAAAGCCGCAATTGGATTAACTATCGGCTGTGTTAATTGCTGTATTGCCATTTTTACCTTCCTTTCTTTATAATAACTCTACTATCAAAATAGAATTTACATCAGAACCACTATCTCCATTTATAGTCATTCCACCAGTGCTTAAGCCAACAGAAATGTCATAATTATGAACTCCTGAATTTGGAACAATTTTTTCTATTGTTACAGTTAAATAACCAGATGGCATATCGTCAATAGAACTAATTAATGTAACTCTATTATTATCATAATCTTCTAATCTAGTCCATGGTCTTGCATTACTATCTGCCTTCACCCAAAACTGAGCTTTTATTCTTACATTTCCATCATAATTTATCTTTATCAGTCCATTACTGCCAGCCGTTACTCTTCCACCAGTAGTATCAATCACCGTATCACCATAGCCTAATATCGCAGAGTCAGTATATGTACTAGATGAAAAATAAGCTTCGAAAATTTTATTCTTTAACGGAGTTAATAAGCTATTCCAATCTTCACTTTCATTACCGTTATAAAGTAAATCTGGATTTCCACCAGTTAATATAGGACTTGTATCTACCCATAATTTAGCAACGTTGCTTGTTTCTGGAGGGGCTTCAGATATAGAAACTTTGGTATCTAATATCCTTCCCATATTAGCAGAAAGAGCATTAGTGCTTGAAGTAGAAGTTAAATTATCTATTACAGTACCACCCGAACCGCCTATCGCACTTAAAGTACCATCTTCAGCAATGACAACATTCTCCCCAGCTTTTATCACACCTAGTTTGCTTGTGCTCGCTATTGGTAATTGTTCTGTTATCACTTTTTTATCGCTACCTAATGTCGCCACCCCATTAGCAGAAGCTTTTTCAGTTTCTGGTACAAAGTTTAATTCTGGCTTGTTGTTTAAATCACCATAATCTCCAGTTTTAGATATTTTATGTAATTTTATTGTCCCCTTAATTAATTCATCTTTATCAGGGACTAAATTTTCAGATATATCTGTTTCAAGTATCGGCTTATTTACTAAATCATTATAATTATCAGTACTTCCACTTCCGCCACCAGAGCCTGGTAACGACTCAATATAAATATCTGAAAAATTATTCAAAGGAGCTTTGACCCTCACAATTTGGTTTGGCTCTAACTTCCCAGCATATTTCAAAGTGTAATTTATGTTATTAATCTGAACAATATAATCTTCATTCTCTGTTTTTTCTATTACCTTCGCTCTAAATGTTCTATCAAATTTAGAGTTACTAATTTTTGGCTCGACTATATTATTTATTGCCGCGATTATATTATTCAATCCTTCTTGATTTCTGTCAGCCATTTTCAAAACTCCTTTCTTATTATCTTCTATTTGTTACGTTTGATGCGGCTATTCTTGGCAAGTCTTTTAAAGCCTCGACAAAGTCGTCTGCATCTTTTACGTTTGGTAATTCTATTTTATCTATATAAATTGTTTGACCACTATTATCGCCAGTCAATTTACTAAAATCTACATTACTTAATGTCAAGCCCGTGCTTGTTATCTCCGGCATTATACTAGACAAAGCAGTGCTTATTCTATCTTGCATTGATGAACTATAAAGTGTGCCATTTGCCGTTGTAGAACCCATTAGACTATTAACGGTATTATTTAAGCTAGAAAGCGCCGCATTATAATTGTTTAACCAATTTGTCGCTTGACTTAAATACTCAGCATTATCTAATCCAAATTTTGCCATTTCTTCTTGTAGTTCTTGGAATGTTTGTATTGCATTTCTGTTGGCTTTATCTATTTGATAATTTTGTTCATCTAAGAACTCCTGAAGCGCATCAATCTTGTCTTGATAACTTTTTTCAATCTGATTTTTTTCTTCGTTAAGCCTATCTATCTCATCTTGTTTTATTTTTTCATTTAAATCATCTTGAGCTTGTTTTAACTCATCCTGGGCATCTTTTACAGCATCAATATCTTCTTCCCATACAACATTCTGTTACTTTCCCTATTATAAAGGTACTGACCACATATCATGGCGGTTAGTCATTTCTGGCTAACTCTCACATTTTATTTTTAGATTATTGTGTGAGTTCGGACTGTATATTCCACTCTCTGTGGGATAACTTCACGATTAATATTACTATTAAACGCCCGCAGTCTCTACGGTCTCTAAATTTAAGGTTTCTTTTAATTTTTGTTCTATATTTTCATTATACCATATTTCTAATAATTGAATATTATGTTCTTTTGCATACTCTCTTTTTCTATAATCATTCTTTTCCTGCTGCCTAAATCTTTTTTCTCCACCAAAAAATTCTACAGGTATTGCATGTTGAACACCCTGATATTCTATTAATAAATTATAATTAGGAATGTAAAAATCATAAGATAATTGCCCACCATTAATTCCTAATAAATCAAAATATTTCTTTTGAGATTCATATTGAATACCATTTTCATTCAATATATCTCTTATCTTTCCTTCTCCGCGTGAAAAGTTACAACTGGGGCAACCCCTCCCACTTATTAAATTAAATGCTTTTGTCTCCCATTCATTTTTACATATTAAACATCTGCATTTTACTTTCTTGTTCTTTCCATCGTATTTACTTAGAATTTTTATATTTTTATTTTTTGACTTTGCTATATTTTCAAATTCTCTTTGTGTATATTTTGCAACTCCTTTACACTTTGGGCAACCACACCCCCTTAATAAGCTATTTGCTCTAACTTCATTCTCATAACCACATTTTAAGCATTTGTATTTTATAATAGATTTACTATGCTTATATATATTCAATATTTTCAAATCTGGGTTAATTTTTTGCATTTCATAAATAAATTCATCATGATTTCTTTTGTATTTGCCTGCACACCTAGGGCAGCCGTGCCCTTCTATTATATTTTTTGCAATAGAAGTGTATTCAAGACCACATTCTAAACAAATACATTTTATATAAGACTTCATGTTTTCGTATTTCCCTATTATTTTTATGCCTTCATTAATTTTTTTTATTCTGTTTTCAAAATCAGCTTGTGATAACTTTAACTTTCTCGAACATTTAGGGCAACCACTTTTATTTAATATGTCACTAGCTATTTTTTCTCCTTCATATCCACATATAGAGCATCTATATTTTATTCTGTTTGATACTCCATTAATTTTCCCAATAATTTCTAGGTTGCAATTTATCGAATTCAGTCTTTCTATGAAATCTTCTTGCGTCATTTTCAAATTTTTCGCACATTTGGGACAACCATGTCCTCTTAATAAATCATTGGCTATACAACGATTTTCATACCCACATTTAAGGCATTTATACTTAATATAATCTTTAGTTCTAGTAAATTTTTCTAATATTTCTATATTAGGATTTATGTTTTTCATTCTTTCTAAAAATTCTTCATTACTTAATTTTTTTCCGCATTCTATAACTCCTTAAATTTAGTCTTACCTCGGTCTTATCCATCTCTGGACTTTAACCGATATAGTTATCTTTTACAAGGGCTCACATTTTACCCTTGGTTTTCTCTAAAAATTTGTATATTTTTTTGCTTTCTCTGATTTGCCAATTTCTCTTTGGCTTCTTCAACTGCTAATAATTTTTCTTCAAGTTCTTTTTGTTTGTCAAGTTCATCGTTTTGATTTTCTAAAGCTTCTATTTGTTCTTCTAAAGCCTTCAGACGAACGTCTTGCTCCATTGCATACTGTAAATCTGTTATCTGATTTTGAACTTGGTCTAATTGGCTTTGTTGAAAATCTTTTAACAACTCTTTGAACTTCTTTAGCTTCTCTTCTGGCAAGTCAGCCAACTTATCATAGTAGTCTTTCGTGCTTTTTGTTAAATCTCTAATTGAACCATCTAGGCTTCTGTTGTCTTTGTTTAACTCTTGGATTTTCTTGATGATTTTTTCTACATTTTTAGCACTATCCCCAGTAAAATCTGCCAAGTGTTGCATATTATTTATGTAAAGTTCATTCTTAGAAGCATTATAATCTATAGAAAATCCTTGCTGTCTTAGTTGATTTATATAATCGTTTATCTGGTTGGTTTGAGCATTCTTCAAGTCGTTAGTCTTTGCTATTTGGTCATTTAGTGCGTCTATTAGTTGCCTTATGTATTTTTCTTGTTCTTCATAATTATCCGTATTTTTAAGTGCATCATTAAGAGCATCTACACGGTCTTTAGCAATATCTAAAGCGTTATTGTAAGCATATAAAGCATCAACTTCGGCTTTGTATGTTTCTGAAGCTGACTTACCTGATTTTGAAGAACCTCCTCCAGATTTTTTAGAGCCTCCACTAGATTTTCCTCCAGTATACCTATGCCTTCTACTACCAGAATAACCTCCACCTCCATAAACTCCTGCTCCTAAAGAAGTTATAGTGCTATAAGCTTTTTTATAAGCATTTACAACAGCATTCATGTTTTTTTCTACTTCAGCTGACACATCTCCACCAGCATCTTCCGAAGCAGCAGCTTTTGCTCCTAATAAAGCAGCAGTAAATTGACCTATACCAGGAACTTGATTTGCAAATGTTGCTCCGATTCCACTTGTTTCTGAGCCTAAATTTGCGATAGCACTTTTAGCTAAATTAGAAATATTTTCTGTGTTACCTAAAGCTATATTATGTAAATCTTCTGCTGCGGCAGCTTGCAAACTTTGTACTTTTGCTGCTATTAAAGCATTGGTTTTATTATCTAATTCAGTTGTATTTAATACAAGTTGTCCATTTTCCATAGATAACATACTCAAATATTCATCACCTAGGGATAATAATTGTTGAAGAGTATCTATAGACATATATCCATTTTGATTATATTCGTCTACTGCTCCCTTCAAGGTATCATAAGTAGTTTGAAGACCATCTAACTCAGAAGATAAAGCATTCATATTAGCTGAAGCTTGTGCTGTTGTAATATTAGAATTTTCTTGTTCCATAGTATATGTAGAAAGCTCTTTAGACAAATCACTTAATCCATTTATAAAATCATTAGTATAGGTTCTTGATTCATCTAATTGAACATTGCGCTTTTCAGCTTCCGCCCTAGCAGTTTCCGAGCATTTTGCCCAATCTTCTTCCGCTTTTGAAGCCATTCCTGCTTTTTTTCTATAATCATCCATATTGTAACCTAAAAGTTCCATGTCTCTAAGCTGTTCATCAGTTATGGTAATTCCATCTGATAATCTTAAAGAATATAAAGAATCGTAAGCTGCTTTTGTATTCTTTATTTGGTTTTCTAAATTCTTTTGAAGAACCAACATATTAGATAATTCTTCGCTTCTTTTTTTTGCCTCAGACGTTCTTCCTGTTGAATTTAATGATTGAATAGCCACTCTCAGATTATTTACCTGTTGATTAACTTTATTTAAATCGCTTATAGTATCTCCAGTTAATCCTAACACGTTTCGAGAAAAGTCATCTTTAGATGGTAATTTCCAATTTCTTTCTCCTTGATTACTTGCTAAGACTGCATTTATATCAGACACAGCATTTTGTGCTTTTGTCTTAGACATTTTATCCAGTTCTTCATTTACATCTTCTAAATTAGAATGGTAAACATCTAAATTATTGTCTTCATATAATTCATTTAGTTTTTCTTGAACTTTTGCTAATTCTTCAGATTTTTTAGTAGAATCTACAGTACTACTTTGAATTTTATTATACTCATCTTTTAAATTTTTCAAGCTATTAGAAGCTTCAATGTTTGTGTCTATATTCTTTTGTGTTTCTTCTGCTTCTTTTTCCTTCTTTTCTTTTATAGCATCTTGAATAGAAACAATAGCACTACCAACAGCCAACCCTGTACTTATTGCGAAAGTCACCATATTAAAGGTTTTTATTAATTTTCCACCGGTAGAATTAAGTAACTTTAATGCTGTTGCCGCTTCTTCAGAACCTGGCTTAATTCCTTTTAAAGCCAAGGAAAACCCTTGAAGTCCTCCACCTAATTGAGATATGTTTTTTATTGATTTGCCTATATTATTTAAATTTGAAAGTATTTTTGTTGCATTTATAGAAACAATCAAACTTATTATTGCAGGTAATATTGCCTGCAAACCACCCATATCATCTATAAATTTTAGGATAGCGGTTCCCGCACTAATCAAAAATTTAACAAAATCACTATTTACTGTGTCTCTTGCTAACTTTTGAAATGCAGAGTCTAACTCAGTTACTCTTCCTTGCAAACTTTTCTTTCGTTTCTCGTTTTCTTCTGTAGCAGAACCTTCGGAATTTAAAGCGTCCTCAGTTGCCTCTACTGCCGTGTCGAAATTTGTCATAATCGCGGTGAACAGGCTTCTCTGAGTCTTGCCGCGCAACGGTTTCCGCCAATTCTTGTTTTTCAACAGATGTTAAATTATCCCAAGCATCTGCTAAATCATGTAATATATCATAGGTAGAACGTAGTTCTCCTGTATTTTTATCTATAACACCCATTCCACCAGTAATTGATGCTATGTAGGCATCATTTTCTGCGGTTAAACGGGCTGTAATTGTACTTAGCTTTATATTTTATTAGAATTGTTATTTCTAATAGAGTTAGTTAAAATATATTTATAATCGTTATTAAAAAAATTTTTATAATCTATTTTTATAAAGATAATGTTATTATTCCTACAAAAATATGATTTTATTATATCATGAGATATTTGTTTTTCAAAGCCATTTAGTCCACCAAAATTATCCTTTGCTTTATAATGCTGTTCTCCTTGTACCTCTATACAAGCATTATAATCAGGTAAATAAAAATCAAATGGTAATTTTCTAATATCCTTACAACCTTCAAATGTTTTTTCTTCAATATATTTTATTTTTTTACTATCTAAATATTCTTTTACTTTTAAATGATATTTAGACTTTTTACTATTTAAACAATCCAAGCAATATAAAGAATGGTTATAAACGACACCATCTATACTTCTTGTAAATATTTTTCCACATTCGCATTTAAAATTATATAAAAACTGATTACCTTTGAAAATATTATCTATAATAATTGTATTACAATTATTATTGCGGAAAAATACATTTACATTATCTATAGAAAAAGGATTTGATTTATCAAATTTATTAAACTTATTTCCACTTAATAATTGATGTAATGTTAAATATCCTTTATATCCATTTTTATCTTCACATAACATTTTAGTAGTATTATTCGTATAATTATCTTCCAGTAATACCAAGTTGTTGTTTTTAAAAATAGCTCTTACATCCTCTATCTTATATTTCTTCATATCATTTTTATGAGTAAAATTGTTAGAGCATATTTTACAACATTTTTTATACTTATTATTTCTATTATCACTAATAATATGCCAAGTGGTAAAAAAATCTTTTCCACATACTAAACATTTAAATTTTAAACAACCATTTATCCCCGTATATTTTTGTCTATAAACCCTACATAATAAATCATTTTGTTTGCAATACATATTAATATTATCAATTATAAATTTATTAAAAACAGCAAAATATAAATAATTGTCTATATTATTTATTTTATTTAAAGATATTGAACCTTTATAACCTTGTCTATTCATAAAATCTAATTTTTCTTTACTATTATTATATTCATAAAACAATGGAATATAACCTCTTTCTATAAAAATTTTTTTAACATCTTCTATATTGTATTTCACATATTTTCCTTCCTCCTCATACTTTCGCATGAGATTAGACTATATCTTATACTTCAGCTTTACCTGGTCAGTACGACCCCGTTTCGATTTAAGGGGGTTTCACCCACGCACTTGCGCCCTACTCCTATTGTTATATTATATCACTTTTTATAATGAATGTCAATAGTTTTTATAATATAACCTTGGGATAGTCGTTGAGCCTTCTCCTGTTCGGAACTTGGTTGCTGATTATCCAATCTATATATTTTTAAACATTCACACCTACGCATATTTCATCGTTATGTTGTAGTCATATAGCTCTAAGGAGTTCCCAGCAATTAAAGGTCTTTACCAATATATATTTCTATATATAAACAGCCTAAATCAACCGTTCGCAACTCTACCTGGTTCTCTTAATATTTCCGTTCCGCGCTGTTACAAGCCCAAAGGTTTGTTCTAACGTATTGTTTCCCGCAGCCATTGAAGCTGAGGATTTTTTGATTGCAACACTTAAGTCGTTTACACTAACTGCATGCTCATTACTTCATTCTGTTACTTTCATGACCACTTTCGTGGCGGTTAGTCATTTCTGGCTAACTCTCACATTTCATTTTTAGGTTATTGTGTGAGTTCAGAGTACACCTTCATCCTATTAAATAGGAGCACAGCATGAATATTATATTACTATAATACTACTTACTCGTTACAGGTTTAGTTTCTCTAATAAAATATTAAAGACTTTTCTTACCCACGGTATTGTCCTTCTCAGGAGTTTCACCGTTTTGAGCTGTGTTTATTTTTTCGATACATTTCTGTAACGTAAGGCTCGTATGTCAACCTTATTTAAAGCATCTACAATATGTGTTGATTCGCTAGCATCTAAATTAAATGCTTTTATCGCAGCAATTAGTGTTTCCGCACTTCCCTCAGCTGTTGCTCCAGCTTCAGAAACATTTTGTAACATTATTGCTTGTTCTCCGCAAATCCAGAGCGTCTTTTACATCATAACCCGCTTGGGAAAACAACGCTGTGGCGTCGATTATTTGCTTACCCGTCGCTCCAATCTTTTCACCAACTTCAAAAGCATCATCGGCTAAATTTTGTAAACCTTCAGATGACAAATCTGTTACCTTGTCTAATTCAGTCAAGCTCTCATCTAAATCGAAAACTTGTTGAACCATATCTTGTATTCCGTCTTTTACGCCATGAATAACATCTCCGACAATTTGCCATTGAGAGAACTTAGATATAATATCTCCCAATCCTTGAGTTTTACCTTTGGCATCATTGGCACTATTGCCGACATCTTTTATTTTTTGAGAGAAATCAGTTATTGATTTTGTATCTGTTTTTATAGTAAGAGGCGTGCTATCAGAAATCTCCTTAAGTTGTTTTTTTATATCTTCTACTGAAGAATTACTAAGTTTAGCTGAAAGCAATACCTCGAATTTTGATGCCATAATCTCACCTTCCTTTCATATTTAAGGAAGTCTATAACTAACCTATAAAACTACCTTTATATAGTTTTAAGGCTGGAATTTTTATTCCTCTTTTATTAAATTCTGTGTACAACCATCCACCAATGTTTTGATTTAAGTCTTTTAAAAAGTCATCCCAATAGGGCTTTCTTTTTTTACCACCCCAGTCGTTATGGCTATCGAATCCATTAACATTTAAAACTTCTGCCAATATTTCCCTTCTGTCTCTCATTCCGTCCTTACCTCCATAGTAATTACCATGAAAATAAGGAGAAGATGAACTTGGAGGCGTCATGTTTAGAGCATCGTAAACCAGAGAAAAAGAAAATCCCTTTATTGCATCATCTATATATTTTACATCCCATGCTTGGTCTCTAAATTCATAACTAGGAGTACCCGCGCCATCAAGATATGATTTATTTATCTTACCCATAGCAAAGTTTGCATTCATAGAAAGCCCATAAACATCTTTACTTATAAATTGCCTTAATCTCTTCTGAACTCTATCAGACATTGCTACCACAACTTCTTCTATAACTTCTCCAAAAACTCTTTCTAAATCTTCATCGGTTTTTATTGCCATAATTATACCTCAGATAAAATTGGTTCAGCCTCGGCTTTTTGTACTGGAGCTATCATATTCCCCAAAACTGGTGATTTGTTCCAAGCTATGCTTTTTGCAATCAATTCAAGTTTATCTTCTGGAATATTTTTAATCATTTCAATTAAAGACTTTCCTGATTTTTCCATTTCTTCGGCTGATGGCATCCTATTGGCAACGATTGTAAAACAGTTTTCCATAACATATCTATCATATTCTTTTTCTATTCTTAAAAATACTTCTTCAAAATTATCAATATTTTTTGCAAGAAAATCTTTTAGATATGGATTATAAAATTCTTCTGGTTCTACAATCTCGTCTTTTAGATTTGTACACTTTTCTATTACATCTTGTATATATCTTAATTCCATTAAAATTGATTTTTCTTCGGCATTAGAATTATAAAATACATTTTTCTTTATATCTTCTAATATGCTAACATACGTATTAAAATCTATAAATTCTTTTACTTTTATTCCTGTGCCGTCAATTTCTATCTCATCAGGCATTATTTTCATTATTTTTTCTTTCATAATAAATCACCTTTCTTTAAAAAATAAGAAGAATAACTATAAAAGTTATCCTTCTTACTAGAGATATGATTTTCATATCGTTTATAAATAACCTTCAAGTTATAATTATTCAGCAGTTACTGGTATATCAAACCCTTCTTTGAAAGTTTTTCCCTTACTATCTTCTGCTTGAACGTATACTTTGTATGTCTTTGCTTCTGTTAATGCTTCAGCACCGACTTTTATTACTGAAGAACCAATAACAAATTTATCATTATCTGCTCCAGCCTCTCCATTTTCTACAAAAGTATATGTTATTGGAGCTGTTCCTCCAACTGCATTCATTGTTAAAACTGTTGCTCCACTAGCAACATTCTCGTCTCCTACTTTTAACCCTTGAACAACATCAGCTTGAATTGCTGTAATATCTGGGTCTGCCTGAACAGAACCATTATATTTTACTCTCGCAACTAATGTATTGGCAAATTCAGAGCCAAAATTTCCACCAAGTCTAAAGAATTTCAAAGTTTCAACAACGAAATAAACTTTAGTGTTAACCTGTGATATATTCTTCACGAATTTTAATAATGAATGACCTTCTTGTGGGATTAAATATCCTACCCCATCAATATCATTTAAATTAGAAATACTGCTATATCCAATTTCAAATTTTATTTCTGGCAATAATCTCACAGCTGTAACAACCTCTCCAGCATTAAAAACGTATTGAGTATAATCAGGTTGCCCCTTTGGTCTTCTACCATCTATTAATCTTTCAAAATTATCATTCAAGACAATAGCTGGTATTTGAGAACTAACATCATCTATTTCTTCTGGGATAAAAGTTAAGAAGTTATTAGCTCCTAACTCTTTATCTAATGTCTCAGCTAAAAATATATCTCCTGGGTATATTTGTGTTCCCTCAGCAACTCTGAATTGCGTAAACATATACGATGGCAATTCTGTTACTGGTCTACTAATATAATTAGCCATTTATTTCTCCCTTCTTATTAATATTTATATAATAATCTACAATAATCTAAACAACACCATCCACTTGGTGTTCTCGCCCAATTTCCTTTTATTTCATATGTGTCGAATACCGTTCCATTTTTATATACTCTATTTACTGCACAACCCGTTCCGACACCTTTTCTTACGTTCAATCCACTAGAGACTACCTTGTATCTTCCTAGTTTATAACCAGATGACACAGGAACTGAAACTGGTCTTGATATATTAGCACTAGAACCACCAATATATACACTTGTTGAAACATATCCAACTCTACCTGTTTGAATTACTTGTATTTTATCTATGTTAGAACTTACGTTTTCTAGTATTTTTACACTTGTATTTGCCTTATAATCATATTGTATTCCTGTTAAATTAGAATTAGAATAAATTTTAGTTGTACCGGCAAATTTTTTAGTTTGTCCAACTGTATTAACTATTGATACAGGTTC
This sequence comes from Clostridium sp., assembly GCA_022782605.1. GTDB lineage: Bacteria > Bacillota > Clostridia > Peptostreptococcales > Peptostreptococcaceae > Terrisporobacter. Next base: position 13,628 of record JALFMW010000216.1, read on the forward strand.
AGAATATGTTAAATAAGAACTTGCTACCCAACCTTGGTCTATACGAGCCCAACCATTGCTTTCTTCATATACTACTACTTTAGTCCCTTTTGCAAGACTTCCAACAATGTTTCCATTAGCACTATCTCTAACATTTAAAGGTAAACTTGAAGTATTTACCCAAGCACTTCTGTTTTGTGTACTTTGACTTGGAGTTTCTGTTTCTTTTGCTTCTTCACTTACTTTAAAAGCATAAAATCTTTGTGCATTTGAATAAGCCTTAAAAGTATTTATTTCTACCCAAGCACTCATTCCCTCTAATCTAACTTTTCCTTGTCTGCCATAAGCATTAAATTTTCCAGCATATAAATAAGGGTCATATATTTCTATTTCTGTATCATTTGCTCCAACCGCCAATATAAAATGACCATCAGTAGTCCATAATCCTTTTGCGCAAGCAATTGCAACAAACCAACCATCCTTACAAACTTGGTGCGCTTCAAAAGAAGAATGCAATATTTTCATTTCTATGTTCCATCTTTTTGAAATATATGAGAATAAACCATCTGAAGTTCCACCAGGAACTCTATATCCATTTTCTCTTGAAATATCGCACATTTGAGCTGGATTAATATATTCTCTGCAACTTGAAACTATCATAGCTCCACAAGTTGTTCCACATCCAGAAGTTCCGCAAGTCTTGTTTTCATAACCACCTGAAGCTGGATATGGATGATTTTTCCAGCGCGAATCCAATTGATTATAATAAATTTTCTGCATTATTTTCCACCTTCTGTTTCTATTTCTATATTTTCATATTCTCTATCATCAGGATTTTCTAATTCTGGTATTTCTGTACTACCTATTATTATATCTTCTTCCATAATCTATTCCCCTTTATAATCTAATGCTATTTTGATTTCATCAAATATCTTTTGTATAAAAGCTTCTACCATACTTCTTGTTATTAAAAATCTAAAAGGAGCAGGTATAAAGCCTAAAATGCCATCGATTACAAACGCCATTTTCTCTTTATTCTCGCCTTGTCTGAAAACTCTTTCAGCCTCTGTAATCATCTCTATTGCAAATTTTCTTATTCCTTTTGTTTTTATTTTATAAACAACTAATGCAACTACTAAAACTATTGCTACACATATAGCAAAAATCATTTGTGGTGTCATAGCTATCGCCTCCTTATTAAATAGATTTTTCTATTGTAAAATTAGCGGAGAAAGTTTGCCATACAAAAGAAATTTCCTCATCTTCGCTCTTTTTAACAACTTTTATCATTACTTGTAATATTCCAGGAATTTCAGTATCTTCTTTACCTAATTCCCATTTTATTTTAATATAATTATCTTTTTCTTCTATGTTTTCTATTATATGTTCAAATGTTTGATTATCTGCTCTCTTTACTACGACAGAAATAATACCACCAGTTATATCATCATCATAAGCAGTTACTTTTGGTAATAAAAAATATCTATATGAAGAATTTACATCTCCTTGAATTGCTAAAACCGACTGCCCAGAAGGTATAACTATATCTCTACAAACTACTTGAATGTCTCTTGGTTCACAACCTAAATTGCAAGAACCTTCTTGACCTTCCTTTATTAATGGACTTGTATTACTATTGCAATTCACATCTATCACCTCCATCAATTGCCGTTAAAGCTTGAATTTTAGGGAAATTCTTATTTACAGAATTCGTTATTTTTTCAATATCGAAGTCTTCTTTGTCTAGAAATTCTATGCACATAAAGCCAATTATGTTTCCATAATTATCTTTTAACGCCATACCATATTTAGAGTTAATATGTCTTGTAACTAGATACTGATACATTGTAATATCTTTATCTTTTACTTGTTCAGCATCTTCAATTACGCAAATATTTTTTTCTTCTAATTCATGGCACCAATACGCAAGTAAAGACCTAAATACATCTTTGAAGTCTCCTATCATTGGAGCAACACCAACATTTACAACTTCATTTGTCATACTCATTTTTAAGAAAGATTTTCCCATCATATCTTTATTACCATTGTGATATTTTACTAAACATACTCTTGAGGCATTTGTTTCCTTCAAAATTATGTTTATTATATCGTTGATTTGCTTGTCTATATATGCCAAACTTTTACTTTCTTCAGGAGTTAAATGTTTTTTTGTTATTGCCTGAACAATATCCTTAATCATTTGATTATAATTTTCTGTCGTTGTTTCATTTATTTCTCTTAGTTCTTTTCTATCTTCATCTTTTTCTGTATCCATTTTGTTTTTTGTTTTTATATACAAAATCATAATTACAATTATCGCAAGACCGTCAAACAATAACTTTGCTAGTCCTACTAATGTTTCTAATGTTATTACCACCCATTTCACCCCTTTGCTAAAAAAAATAGCGGAAATCAGTAAAAACCAATTTCCGCCAATTATTATTTCTTTTTGACTGCACAATTCACATAAGAACTCGTATGAATAACCTTGAGTAATTCTGAGCAGTATCGAGAATAAGCACATAAATTATTAGTTTTACTACATTTTAAAACAATCATTTTATTAGACTGTTTCTCATAATATGCAAATTCACATAATGGATATTGTTTACACACCTTATCATACCTCTGTTATATTGATATTGATTAACAAATTATCCTATATCCTCTACAGTAACTGAAATTATATCTTGTAGCCCTTCATAAGTTGCTGTGATAGTTGTTTTTCCTTTTGCCTTTGGAGTAATAACACCATCTTTATCAACAGATGCCGTTGCAGGTGTTGCGCTTACAAATGTAACTTTTGAGTTATCTAATGTTATATTTGAATATGGTAATGAACGAACACCTATAATGTTAGCCGTAATAGCATTAGCACTTGGACTAGCAAATGTTACTTCGTTTGGAGAGGCAACAATAGCTTCAACAGCTACATTTTCACTTGCTCCATTTTTTATATATTCAACATCTGCATATTTTGCTTCCCCACATTCTGTAGCATACTCTTGAGCTGTACCATTTAAATTAAATGTAGATACTGAATCAGCAGCCATATCAAATGTTACACTACCATCAAATTTTAATCTAGGAATTGTAATTTGTAAAAATCCCTCAACTCCATCTTGTGTTAAAACGTGAACTCTCATAACAGCCTTAACAGTCATAGGTTGTGTTTTTGTATCAATTGTAATTTTATCTACAGTATCATTATATTGATATATAACTTGTAGTTGTCCATTAAATGTAGCATCTGCTATATTTATTTCTTTTTCATTTGGAGTTATTTTTTTAACAATACCGTTAGGCATTCTTACAAATACTGAACCAACTGGAGTTTCAAGTGTTGAACCTATACCTTTAGTAAATGTAATACATTCATCGAACTTAAATACTCCACTTAGACCGGTTACAATAGCTCTACCTTCTTGCATCATTAAGTATTCCATTTTAAATGTAGCACTTTCTAATTCAACCGTCAAGTTTTTGCTATGCTTAATATCGAATAATAATGCGTTTAAGTATCCACCTCTGTGTTCTATTGAATCCATTTCTTGTGTTATAGTTGAATTTGTTAATGCTAAGCCTTCACCTATATAATCACCAGTTGTAGTGTTGAAAAATAGAACATCAGCAACAGACACTAAAGCTAAACCTTTATCAATTGCCATTTCTTTTCTCTCCTTTATATCTTATTTTCTTCGCCTAAAGACGATAATAAAGCCCCACCATCAGTTAAAATATCATCAAATTTCCCCTTTGGTCGATAATGTGAAGTCCAACTAGGAACTTCAGATTTCATTTTTATCATTCCGCACAATTCCAATTGTTTATACATATAATAATCATCTTTCTTTAATGCTTTATCTAACATTCTGTTAAAACGCCTAATTGTCATTTCCCACATATCTCTGTTTTTCCAACCAGTACAATACGAAAGTATATCTACTAAATCCTCCAAAGTCATATCTGATTTTTTACCTGAGCTTCGAGCCATTTTTAATTTTTGTTTCATTTCATAAAGAAGTTTTTCTGTTTGAGCATTATAATGTTGTGGTACTATATCATTCTGTACCATAATCATTTGTCTTATTTGCTCAAAATCCTGAGCATTGAAATCTATGCTTTTATACATTTTTTCTTCTATTTTTTTTAATTGTTCCGAAAAACTGATTATTTGTTCAGCCCCCGGATTGCTTTTTTTTGCTTGGTTAAAAAAATATTCTTTTTTTTCATTATATTCTTTTTCCCATTTTTCATAATCTTGCGACCTTTGATAAACTCTTAAAACTATTTTGCCCTCTATTGTAATTATATCAAAAGGTTGAGTTTCACCTAAAACTACTTTCAATATAATAGCGAGCATATCCCATCTATATTTGAAAGATTTGTCCTTTAAAGATTTTTCATACATATAATCCAAATAAGGTAGTCTAAGTAATCTAATATCTCTTTCATCTATTCTTGACACGTCTAAACACTCGTCTGCTGATGCAAAAATAGAATAAAAAGGCAATGTCGCAGGGTATAATAATACATTTTTATATTCTAAAGGCTTATCAAAAGCCAAATTAATTTCATTTTCATAACTTAATTCCATTAAATCCACACATCCATAGTTAACTGAAATCCTGAATAATTACTGTTATAACTTACTTGCTCAGCCCCTGCAAATCTATCAACATCATTATCTATGAAGATTTGAGACTTTGTTTTTTCTAATTTCACTCCGTTTAAAGTTTTAACAATTTCCTGCATTATAGCAACATCTCTTTTATCGTTCTTTGAATAAGGTGTTGTTATCATCATTTCATTATTATTCACGATAACTTGAAAAATTATTCTAACTAAAGCATCTGTTCTTCCATATGAACTTATATCATCTATGAATACTCTTATCTGAGATTTTGCTTTTATCATAGCATCTACCGTATATTTTTGAAATAAAACATTAAACTCTTCAGTATTAAACGAAGATTGACATATCATCTCAGCTTTTTCCTTGTTAGTTAAATCTTTTTCATCTAACGGATTTTCGCTATATTTCAGCAATTTCCAAATGTTTTGATTATTATTGAACAAATAATTTACTATTAAAGTTGGCAAATCTCTTGTCATAGAGTAATCGTTATAAGCTACTTGTGAAAACATTTTTTTACTATCATCTAAATAACTCATTACCAATTACCTCCTAACCAAATATTCTTTTGGAAACTATCTCCTGTAGCAGTATTCTTGCATTCTACAGTCATAGGATTAATTTGGTATTCTTTTACATTTTTTATTTCAAAATTATTTCCATCTATTATATTTAATTCATAATATTCTTTAGGAACATTTTGTATCTCAACGGAAAATTCATCTGATTGTTTAACTTCATTTATATAATTATACACACTAAATTGTATAGTTTCACCTTGATTTATTTTGCTTATATTTGGAAAAATAACTACATTGTGTAAAACTTCTTTTTCTTCTTGTCTGTCATTTATAGCAATATTATCATTCAAATCGTCTCCATCTAACTCAGGAGTTTTCATCATATAAAGCTCTAAATAATTAGGATTTAACTCATTAAGAAATTGTTTTACTTTAAATCCTACTCCATCAAATAAAAACCTATCATTAATAGATATTTGAGAAGTATATTCATTTCTTTGGACAACAACTATTATATCTCCACTTGGCTCTACAACTCCTCTATTACCCCATTTGAAATTGGTATAAGTCATAGAGTCTTCTATTACACATGGATAGCAATTAATTTCGCCCGTGTTTTTGTCTTTCCAACGCAAGGAATTGTTGCATAATAACATTCTTCCTTTTACATTGTAAAGATATTCGGTATCTAAAGAAATTAATATCCAAGTGGAAAACTCTTTATGATTATAATTCCAATGAACATAATCTCCAATTTTAAATTTAGGTTCATCATAAGGATATGATTGAAGATATTTATAACCTACAATCTTATTTGTTTCATTGCCTTCATATATCCAAGCATCATAAGGAGTTTTATAATTAAAGTTTTTATAAACTATTCTGTGGTCTGTACTAGAGTTAAAAGAACTTTTTGTTAAATCTGTTATTTGAGAATTAGATTGCTCTTCAGTATTGCTTTCGCTATAAGGATGCAATATAGAATTTAGTCTTTTGACGCAGGATTCTTTGGCTGATACCTTAGTGGGTGTAAGCATACTGTTCTCGCCCCCAATCCTTTATAGCCAACAGGTGCCGTTCTATAACTATAATTACTAATATCTCCTTCTACTTCTCTTTTTGCATTTCTTAGTGTTTCGTTTAAGTTCTTAATTTGTTCTGCTTGTGAATGCATTTTTATACTTCCACCATAAGTAGCAAATTGCAAAATCTCACTATTAGTTAATTGTTCTTGATAGTAAGGTATATTCATAGCAGATGCCAATATTGCTTTTTCAGAATATTCTAAATCACAATTAAATTGACCTATAACATACGCATATATCTCAACAACCTCACCTGGAGCAGGTGTGATATTAGTAAATGTAATAGTTTTATTTATATCATCCCATAAATAATCAGTTACTTGCACTGAAGGTTGACCACAATCTATTTGTGTATTTATATAAAATTCTAAATTTTCTGAAGTTGGAGCTGGGTCTAATTGAAAAATATTATTCACTCCATCCCCTGTAAAAGAATATTTTGTAAGAGAAAATGGAATTAAATCTTTTAAATCTTTCCTACAATCAAATTGGAACATTGCAATTGCAAATTCCAAATACTTCCAATTAAGTTCATATAACAAATAAGATGGTTTGTTATTTAATCGTTTGTCTATTTTTATTACTGTATTTAAACAATATATTTCCTCAAAACTTGTAGCCACAAATCCACCTCCCTTACATTTTTAAAATCTATCTTAAAGATAACATGCCATTAAGTAACATTATTCCTTTATCTAAAGTATATCCGAAATAATCTTCTATTCCTTTTCTAACATAATAATCTAAATTTATTTTTCTATCTTTTACCATCTCACATAGTCTAAATATCAAACAATTTACGACATTTATGTTTCTTTGGTCTTCTGTTATTTTGTTTAACTCTCCCACTATATCATTTATTTCTTTAGAAAATAATTCTTTTAATCTTTCTTCAGACAAGTCTAAATAACTTTTTATGCCAAATTTTTCATAGTCTTCAGGATTAACAAAATAGCAAATACCATCTATAAAAAGTTTTTTTACATTTCCACTTCTAAAAAATTTTTTCATATCAGAAACTGTTACTGTTTTTTCTTCGCCATATTTTAGATTAATTTCTCCTGCACTATCTTGTGAACTACCAAATCCTATTCCTTGTATCAATCTACAGCCAATAGTAACCTCATCTTCTTCTTTGTTTAAGACGATATTAGTTTTTGCTTGTAGTGCAGCATTTTTTAATAAAGAATTCTCTTGAGATAATTGTAACATTAATTTTTTCATTTCTTCCATTTGTTCTTTTAACAAATCCAATTCTTTATTTTCTTTTTTCATTTCTATCTCTACTTCTTTATCATTTTTTTCATTTACTTTTGCAGTATCTTTTTTATTAGATGTTTTTCCAGCCATGCCTTGGCTCCTTTCTTATAAAATCTATAATTAGGAAAGCTGTTATAAAAAAATAACAGCTTGCCTAAATTAAAAAATCAATTATTGATTAACTGATTGAATACCATAGTTAGCTTGTGTAGCAATAGCAGCATCAAAGCTCATGAAGTATTCATAATTTTGTCTATATTGTGAACCATCTTTTGCGTCTTTTACATCAACACGGATAAAGTTTTCTCTTACTAATTTAACTGGTTTATCAGCTACAGAAGAAAGTAATAAAACTCTATCATTAGGAATAGCTCTTAATGTTGGAGCACTTGTGTTAGTAAATGGTTGTGATAAATCTGTAAATTGGTCGATTACAACATTATCAATACCATAAGCGTGTCCTAAGTATCCATCTCTTAACATTTGGTCTTGACTTTCAAATCCATAGTTAGTTGTAGCAAGAACACCCATTTTATTAAATGCTGGTAATGTACCATAAGCTGTTACATCTGAACCACCATTTAACATTTTTATATCTTCAATCATTTGAACATAGTTAGTTGCATTCCAGTTAGCTTGATAGAAAGGTGTTCCTGTAATAGGAGCAACAGCATAGATTGAATCAACGATTAATCTTAATTGAGCATATAATAAAGCAGCTGCAATTCTTGCTATCTCTTTACCCATATCATATCCATTAGCTAATATTCTAATATAATCCATTGTTGTTCCCATTGAATATGGTTTTGGTGTTATTGTAATAGATTGTCTTGAATAACTATCTAAGAATGTTACGTTTGTAACATAAGATGTTCTTTGTGCAACTGGTAAAGCTTTTGTTTCGATTTCCCAAGTATCACTATCTCCAACATCTACCTCTGAAACATTTGCTAATCTAAAGATTTGTTCTGGTTTACTTCTTAATACTATACTTTCTAATGTTTCAACTATAATTGAATTGAAAATGTTAGCAAAAGTCGGATTAGAAAAAGCTCTAAGAATGTCAGCTTTTGTTTCTATTTTCTCTATTCCAGCTTTATCAGCACAAAAAGCTAATAATGCTTTTTTTGTTTTTTCGTTTAGTTCATCATAATTTTTTATTTCACTATCTACTAAGGCAAATGTTTTATCAGCCATTAGACTTGTTTTTGCCCCATGGTACATAGAATATTTTGCAATTTTTTCTAAGTTTTCTTTAATTGTTTTTACTGTCTCATCTTTAGCTGAGAATTTTTGAATTAAATTTAGTTCCATCTTATATTTTCACCCCTTTTTTAAATTAAGCCTTTGCTCTTACTACTAATGTAGAAGCAAATTGCTCTCCGTATAATCCACCTAATCTGAAGTATTTAGTAGCTTCAATTGTTAAGTAGTTTTTAGCTGTTACAGCTGTTCCTGTTTTAGAATATTCTAATTCTAAAGAACCATTCTTTGGTACTAAATTATCTCCTGGTGCAATTGTAGCATTTTTTACAGATTGAGCACAAGAATCAATTGATATTTCATATCTTGTTTGTGGTAAAAGTCTATGTGCAGTTACTACTTCACCTGCTTTAAATTCATATTGTGTATAGTCAGGTTGACCATCTGGTCTTCTACCATCTGTTAAAGTTTCGAAACCATTGTTTAAGATTATAGCAATGTCTTCTTTTGTTATGTCGGCAACTTTTGTTGGAGCATAAACTGATAAATTTCCCCTTATAGAGTTATCTAATGTTTCAGCTACAACAACTTGACCTGCATGATAAGTTTCTCCAGCTGGAACTTTTATTTGAGCTTGCATATAAGCTGGATTTTCTGTTACTGTTCTTGCAATGTAATTTGCCATCGTTAATTTCACTCCTTTTTAAATTTATTTATCTGCCATCTTAACGTTAGAATTTTTTATGATAGCATCTAATGAATCAGCTTCTTCTTTGCTAAATTTCATAGAGTTAACTTCGAAATATGGATTATAAGAATATTTTACTTCTTTTTCTTCTTTCTCTTCCTCTTTTTCTTCTTTAGCCATTTTTAAAGCAAATTCTGCAATTTTTGCATTTAATTGGTTTTTAAATTCGTCTTTTGACATCTTCTTAATTGAATTTTTCATTTCTTTCATTTCGTCTTCAGACATACAATGTGCGAATTTATCTAATTCTGCTGACATTTCTTTTTCTTCTTCAGCTCTTTCATATTTTTCTATTTTTGATTTCATTTCAGAATTTTCTATTTCAAGAGCATTAGCTTTTTTCTTCCAGTAATCTTTATCTGCATCAACATCATCTTCTAAGCCTTCTTCACCTTTGTCGTCTTTTTCAATTTTATTTTTCATTTCACCTTCGCACGCATTTTTCTTTTCTTCTTTTATATCATCTTCTTGTGCTTCTGCATCGTCTTTTATCTTTTCGATATCTTTATTGTCTTTATCTAATTTGTTTTTTTCGATTTCTTTTTCATCTAATTCTTTTGCCATTTTCTTTTCACCACCTTCATCTTCTATCTCTAGTTTTTTATACAAACTTTTCACCTTGCTTACCACTGCTGTTTCATTATTTTTTACAGCATATGCCAAAGCACTTGATAACGCATATCTGTTATAAACTGCTTTACCATCTTTAATTTCCATAATAGGATATTTTAATTTTGAGCTTGGTGCTTCTTCCCAGCCTTCTTCAACTAAAGCATATACATCTTTTATTAATGATTTATAATTTTTAGCTTCCAACACTTTTTTTCTTAACTCTGTTTTGTTTACAGAACCCCAAGAACTTTCAGACATAGCTTCTTTTGATTTATCTATATCTATTATTTCTCCTGTTCCGTAATCTTTCTGAGCAAATACTGTAGTATCTTCAGCTGAGAACTCTTTTAATGAAAAAACCTCGTCATAAGTTCTATGAACTAGTTTTTTCTCTGCCATATCTATTGTGCATCTACCGTTTTCTATCGAATAAGGAATTTTATAATATTCTGCTGTTTCATTATCTCTAACTATAGCAACTTTCTCGTCACTATATACTTCTTCAACATAATATTTTTTTCCTTCCCAGTCTCCATCTTTATATTTATATTGGCTTAATTCTGTGTAAATTGCTTCTGACAATTCTCTATCGCTTAAACCTTTCATTGAAAATTCACCTACTCTTTCTATATTTTTTATCCATTTCTCACAAACTTCTCCACCTAATATGTTATAAAGTAGTGCATTTTCTTCGCTTTTTGCTTTAGAGAAAGTTTCTTTTATTCTATCTATGTTATATCCATCTAAATATTTTTCTTTACACATTTTTTTTGAAAAAGCTAAATCTATAGAGCTACAACCTTGCCCTATCTTTTTATAAGAATTCAACCCTTCTTGCATTAAAGTCAAAATTTCTTCAGGAATTTTATGAATTGATTTTTTCTTAGAAAACTCTAAATAATGCTTATTAGCTTCTTCTAAATCAGAACTATTTAAAGAAAATTTAAGCATTTCTAAATGAGAACCTTCGATACCTTCCATAATACTTTCACCAAGCATTACACAACTTAATAGCTTGAATTCTTTAATATCAAGTATCCCAGTATCTTCGTCTTGTTCTCCATCTACTACCATTAGTTCTATGCTAACTTTTACATTGCCTGCTCTTTTCTTCAAAATATTCATAACGATAGGAAAATAGCTTTTCCATATTACAACATTTGCAGTTAAATATGTTTTTCCGTTTTCCCTTTCTATTAATTCAAAATCTGAACTTTCAGGGATTGTTCCAAAAGCAACAAATTTCTTCCTGTCTTCCTCAGTCAAAGCATGCTCTAGAAAGTCAGTAGATAAAGATGGAATTATAGAATTATCCAATATACAAAGTAAAGGTTTATTGTAAAAAGTTTTTAATGACTTCTTTACACTTTCTTCACTTATATAACACTTGTTTCTATTTTCACCCAAATGAAGAAAATCAATCTGAGCTATACTACAATAGTCATCGTGTTGGAGTAAAGAAAAATTATTAGCTTCTAAGTTAAACTGTATTTTTACCTTATCTTTTTCCATTGTAGCTCCTTTCTTTATACATTATTCTATAACATCTTTTAAAATATAAAATTGTTCGGCAAACCCATCAAATAAAGCCACATTGTCTTTATAAACTTCGGCTTTATCTCTCAATAAGATAGCCTGTTCCATAAATTTATTCCAAATTCTTAACAATTGTTTTAAATCTGTTTCTACGTTTAAATCGCCATTTACAACCGCTGTATTGATTGCCTCTTTTATTAAATTATATGTTTCTTCATGTTCCTTTAAATTTGTTTCAAAGAATTCTAATATACTAACATAATCTCTTGTATCCCTTTTTGTTTCATAATATTTTGGAGCAATATTATACCTCAAAAGAATGTCAGAGAATAAATCAGCGTAATCTAAAAATTTGTGAGCTACTCCTGGATGGAAAATTTTAACAAAATTATCTAAAGCAAAATTAATGGAAGCAACTCCAAGGAACCTATCCCATCCGTCTATTATGATTAAACATAGCTTGAATTAATAAATTTATCTTTTCCTCAGTCTCTGTTGAAATTAACACAACGTTCACCACCTAGTCTATTTTATTTTTTTTGGTTTATTATTAGTCCATTTTGTCAATAATTCAGACAATTCAGGTGTCATTATAAACACCCACATAGTTCTTCCTCTTCTCTCTTTCCCAAGCTTGTAGTGATAAACTGGAGATAATCCATTATTCTCTAAAAACTTGCAAAGATTAGGAGAACCACAAGTATATTTCTTAACATCTTTTAAATCTTGCATATTATCTATAAACATTTTATTCCCTCACTATATTTTCTTTATATTCTCGGCTTTTTTCACCACTATCATTTATATCCTCAACCGCCTTTTCTGGTCTTCCACCTTCATTTCCTGGTTTGTTAGACATAGTATTCATTGATTGAAGAGGTGTCATTTTTGATTTTAAATCTAATTTATTAGTCCAATTTACAAAACTACTAACTTCAAATGGCTCAAATCCAGCATTTGCCATAAGATATTCTACAGGAAAGTTTGAAGAAGTTACTAATTTTAAAGCTGTATCAATTTCTTTTTCACTCTTCATTTTGTTCCCAAAAAATCTTACTTGCCATTTATATGTTCTTGTTTTTCTCATTATTATCCAGTTTGCTAAGTTTGCAAATTGACTATACATGTGCGTACTTGCAAAATCAAAAGATATTTGAGAAGATATTTGTAATTGTCCTGCGTTTTTATTATCTTTTCCAAACATCGCTGAACCCATTCCTAATGCACTAAATACATTGTTGTCGCCTAAATCTACCAATTTATCCATTGTATTTACTTGGTTTGCAGCAACTTCTTGTGCGTCAAACGGAGTTGCAAACGCAACTATATTTTCAGGCATTTGGTCTTTTATCATTGCTATTAATTCTGCCGCCTGGTCATAAGGTATCTGCATTTTATTTGTGTTTTTATCCATTGGAATTTTCATTGCAATTAATTTCCACAAATCTAATACAGATTTCTTTTTAAGCAAATCTCTGTAACTTAAAACATCCATTGAAGCTCCCATTGCTCCTGTTAAAGGAGGAATTTTGTCAGCTCTGTTAGGATTAAAAGTCAAGCAGAAAGATTTTTCAGGTGGTAAATTAAAATATTGAAAAGGAGCTAAAGCATCTCCTTTAAAACCTTCTTTTCTTTTTTCAACAAAAAGTTTATAAGCATCCGACAATTCTGGTATCATTTCTGGGATACCTATCATCCTATCAAAGAAGGTTAAATCTATTGCAAATAACCATCCAAAAGTCCAAGGAGCTGTTATATAACAATAATCAGTAGGAAGTTGCAAAAATGTGATAGTATCATCAGTTTCTTTTATTAAGTAAAATCCCACACCATCTTCCATTACTTGTAAATCCATCTTTGGAAATTGGTATTTGATATTCATTTTTCTTAATGTTTGTAATGCAGTTTTATAACTATTCATATAGTCCGCACTATCTAACATATCAGAATTATCAACATCTGTTGGCGTTAATATATAATTAAAAGATTTTTCTGTATTTAAAAACCAAATTGCTCTTCCATATTGTCCAACAGCATTTTCCAAATACTGACTTAAATGTCTAATATTCTCACTATAATATTGAGGAGACATTAACCACTTATTTATATCACAACTCTTTGCCTTCATCGGGTTAAAGTTCATTTCATTAATATATTGTTCTGATAATAATGGGTTATATTGCCCTTTACTACTCGAAATTTGAGTAATCAAATCTAATTGTCTTAATTGTTTTGTTAAATCTGCTGAATAAACTTTTACAAAATCTTCTATTGTCTCTAATTGCTCACGAGTAGCCATTCTAACTTGTTTTTTCGTTTTCTTTTTCTTTGCCAATTACTTTTTCACCCCCATTATTACATAAATAAACTATTTATTGAGTTTGATACACTCATTCTTCCAGCTCTATTCATTTGTGCTATTTTTAATATTAAATCTTCATTATCACCATTATCTATTTTATTATCGTAAGCCATTGCCCACCATAATCCATACATTAAGCTCGAAAACCTATCTTTATCTACTTTACTTAAAACTTTTTCTACTGTAACCCCACCATTAGTCAAATGCTTTAATTTTAAATTAGATATTTCATCTACTAATATATTGGTCTGTTTAAATGGCAAAAATTCTTCTATTTCTTCTACACTATTAGGATTTATTCCATTATCTTTTCTTTCTTCTAACAATCTCAATTTTTTACTATCTACACAATCTATAAAATTGATAATTGCATAATTGTTTATTGTTCCATCTCTCTTTGTCTCATCTTTGCTTTGCGCTTCTAAAGAATACAATAAAGGCAATGCGTTCTGATATTCACTATGTATATCTCCATTTACAGCATCCCAAGGTTCATAAGCATCCCCTGTTGTTAAATCTGTTTGAGGCTTTTGTAATTCGTCTCTCAATCCATTTCCTAAACCGTTTGTATCAACTATAACAATTTTTGCATTATATCTCTTTTGTACTTGTTTTACAAAACAAGCTTGTGCAGTAAAGTCTAATTGATTAGAAACCATATATAAATTAATTAAATCTAAATTTCTTATTAATCCACTTTTTGTATGATGTTCTTCAATTACACTTATTACTGTTTTATTATTGCTTGTTTTTGCTGAACGAGCAACATCGACACTCAATATAATTTCTCTTTTACCATCTTTGTTATCATAAATAGGCGTTGTCAATACTCTAGTGTTTAATAAACGGTTTATATCAACTAGCTGATTATCTACTGCTCCTACCCATTTTTCTTCATAGTTTCTTGCAAAAGCAACAGAACCAGTTTCTTGTTTATTCTTGAAAATCTGAGATTTTGTAGAGCCTCTTCCCATCCAAGAAGCAAGCATCCATCCTGAACCTAAAACTATACTTCCTCCACAATTGACCATATCTTTATACATTTGTATATTTCTAAGCCATTCAGAACTTCCGCCTAAAACCAGAAGTAGTAAAGAAGTCTATTTTTTGATTTAATTCAAATGGACTAATTATTCCCATTTGCCCTTTTGTTGTTCTACCAATCTCAACGATTGGTTTTAATGCATCTTCAAAAGTTATATTATCAACCAAAGCAGATTCCTCTATTTTTAGTTCGTGTCGTCTTTTTCCTTTGCTTGTTTGAGAATTCGCTAAGGAGTCTATTATCGAACCATTTGTAAACTGTAATTCAAACGTATCTTTGCTTTTCTTTGGCTTAAACATTTCATTTTTTAATAAAGGATATTGCTCGGTAATTTCTTTATATTTATCGTATAATAAATTTGCCGCATTTTCCCTTGTTTGAGCCGTCAAAGACATTCTCTTACCTGGATATAAAATTGCAGTAATAAACATAGAAATTACTTCTCCCCATGTGTTATGACTAATAAAACCATTAGATACAAAAGAATGACTTTCTGGAACACTAATATCATAAACATGATTTTGGCTCTTTTCAATTGCTTTTATCTTATCAAAAAAATACCCCTCTTGGTATTTATTCTTATTTACAGACCTAGGCTTCCTACATATTTTTTTTATTTCATCCCAAGTAGGTATATTCTCTAACCCAATTATCATAGCAAATTTATCTATATTTTCTCCCATAATCCTAAGAACGTAAATTCCTTTTTCTTTTTGTCTTACACTGCAAACAATTCCTAAATTTAAAAGCATTAGTTGTATTTGATGCATCAATTCTTCAGAACTACTTGCCGCCTCAAAAAAATCATCTTTTTTGTAAGCTTTTCCTTTTATACTAAAAAAACCTCTTAAAAAACAAATAGAGTATTTCCAATAACCTTCCAATATACATTTAGGAACCTGTTTCTTATTCTTAGGAACATAATCTAACCCAAGTTGATA
>JALFMW010000232.1 GCA_022782605.1 Clostridium sp.
ATTTATATAACTTTCCCTAGTGTAATTTAAAAACTTAACCTTATCTTTGTATCTTTTCTTAATCTTATATGCAATCATTAATCCTTCTGGATCAAAATCTCCTGCATAATATATATTTTTTAAATTTCTAATTTTATTAAGAAGTATATATGAAGATAAATTTAATTGTCCACTAGTACAAATTAATGAAATATTGTCACCATTCACCTTTAATATTTTATGAAAAACTGCAGGATTTTCAAATATAAAAACTGTATTATTTATAGCTTCAAAATAATCTATTTTCAATAAATTACTTATAGATATTTGTAATGGTTCCTTCCATAGATTAAAACTATTAACTGCTTTAACTTCACTACTATCCATGTTAAAAGCATTTAATCCATAAATAGTTGTATGATTTGATATTTCATCTTTTAATATACCAACTTCATAATATAACTCATTAATTTCATTTATATCTTTAGGCTCATCTTTGTTAAGAATAAATGATATGGCCTTTATAAATAGCCTTCCTGTAAATTTATCACTATCAAAGAAATGAGAATCCTTTGTGTTTACTGCTGAAAACACTGCTATATTTTCATATGCATTATTTAAATATGGAAGTTTATTTAGTGAATTAATTGTTAAAATTATTTTTCTCTTTAATTCTTCTAAATTGCTTATTTCACTTTTATATTTTCTTGCAATAATATTATATCCATATTTTTTCTTATCTAAAACTTCAGCAAACCATTCTTTACTAATACCATTATTACAAGATTTTAATATATCTTCATAAAACTTTTCTTCTTTATTTTTTTCCTCATTTTTAACTTCTTTATTAGTCTTTAGCTCTTTTCCAACTACTTTAACTAACAAATCTTCAAAGCTATACTCTTTTAATTTTCTATTAAATAAATCTCTTACTGTACTACACTTTATCTTAGCCTTCCCTTCAGTTAATACCTTAGAGTCAAAATTAAATAATATTTGTCTTTCTTCAGTGGTGGCAGCTTTTAAAGTAAAGCTGCCTGTTATTTTTCCATACTTTTTATATTTACTATATACTTCTAAAAATATTTTTTTATAAATCTTGTTGCTATTTATTAAATCTAATGATTCTTTCATATAAATCTTCCTATTTTTTAGTTATATAATTTTGTTATACTTCTATATTAGTTTCCATTGATTTAACTTTTCCATTCCAATGATATTTTATAGGAAGTACTACCTCTTCCCCCTGCCTAATAAGCTCATAAATAGCTAAACTCTTGACACTTTCATAAGTTCCCCAAAGAACTTGTGAGTTAAGTACATAATCTAGCTTTAAGCTTTCAATAAGTTCAAACATATATGCAATATTTTGATCATCAACACCTGCAAAAGCTTCATCTAGTGCTATTATTCTAGGACAATCCTTCTTATCTGCACCATTATATCTAGCATTAACAGCTGCAAATAATGGAATATACATTGCCATTGCCTTTTCTCCACCTGATAATCTAAAGAAGGCATTATCTGTTAATTCTTTTTTAGGTTCTGATGATTTTGAATACCATAACTGAAAATCAAACCACTGCCTATAATCTAAGACATCACTTATTATCCCTTGATAACTTCTTATAGTTCCATCTTCCTCAGCAATTCTTTTTTGTTTCTTTAAGCTTTCCTTAAAGTGATTTGATACCTTCTCTCTTTGTTCATCACTCATAAAATCTGGTGTTCCTAATATTTTAGTAAGCTCTCTAATATCTAATTCTTCCTCACTGCTTGATTTCTTAGGTATCCACTTTAAACTTAACTTGAATTTATTTGATGTATTCATATCTTCCATTAATTTATTAATTTGATTAACCCATGAAGTTGCCAAATGTATTTTAGCATTTATTTTAGTACTTAATGTATTAATTAATGTATTTTCAAATACTTCTCTTTCTTTATTGCTAATTAATATATTTTGCAATTCTATAGTATCATTTAATTCTTCAACTAAAGAATATATACTAACTACTTTTCTATTAAACTTAACTTTTATATCTGTTCTTACTGCTTCTGATAATATCTCATTTATCTCTTCATCTTCACTTTCATCATAATTATCAAAAATATCTCCAGAACTTAAAGAATAATCTCCTAAATCACCTTTAAATTTATTATAAACATCAAATAATTTTGATAATGTATTTTCTTTTTGAGATATATTAAAGCTTTCGTAATTTTTCATAATATATGCTACAGATTCTTCCACTGTAAGGTTATCTAATTCTTTTATATATTTTAAATTTAATTCATTTTCTAAAACTTTAGTATAAACATCTAATATATTATTTTCTCTTGTAATTTTCTTTTGAAGAATTGAAAAATTATTATCTAAGCTTTTTATTTTTTCATCTAATCTTACAATATTTTCTTTTATATTAGAAATTTTATCTGGATATAAATTAATTATGTTTGTAACTTCAGCATATTCTTTTTCAAGCTCACCTAAATTTAGCTTTAATAAAGTTTCTTTTAATGAATTTACAGTATTATTTGTATAATCTATCTTATCTTTTACTATTAATAAGTCACCATAAATTGAATCCATATCTTCATTTAATTCATCTATAATTTCCATAATTCTTTTTATATCAGATTTTTTATGTCTTAAATTTGTTACTTTTTCTGATAAATCTCCTATAACCTTGCTATATTCTGTAATATTTTTAATAGCATTATCATAACTTTCCTTATTTTTAGGAATTTTTATATATTCAGTTGCATTAAAAACTTTAATGTTTAATTGATCTAATTCATTTTTTACTTTTAATAATTTTTCTTCTAATGAGTTTAAAGTTTTTTCTAAAACTTCTAATTGATTTTTTGTTTCATTTATAATTTTAATTCCAATTTCAATATCATTTGTTTTAGGGAAATTATCTATTTCCTCTTGAAGTTTATTTAACTTTTCTTCTGTAAATAATATTAATTTTTCAGTATTATTTAGTTCATTTTCTATATCTTCTTTTTTAATATTTAACTGCTCTATTTTTAATTTTCTAAAATTCTCTCTTGATTCTAAACCTATATATTTTAAATCATAGTCTTTATATGAACCACCATTTATTATTCCTATTCCAAAACTTAAATCATTTTTAATAAATGTATTATTTTTATTATTATTATCTATTGATATACTTTTTAATATTTTTTCTATTTGACTTTTATATTCTTCAACAAAATCATTATTTTCTAATATTAAATCATCTTTAATATTAGATATTTCTTCTGATTTTTCAGCAAATATTATTTTATATTCATGCCCCTTTAAACATTCTAATGATTTTTCTTTATATTCTAATGGTATAATAAGACTATTTAATATTCCCATATTAAATAAGCTGCCTTCAATATTAATTTTTCTTTCCTCTGATATTCCATCATTAAAGTTTATGCATTTATAAAAGCTTTCAAATGGTATATTATTATTGCTTAAAATCTTTTTACAATTTGCTATATCTTCTGTATCTTCTATTAATTCTTTAGAATTTTCTATT
>JALFMW010000267.1 GCA_022782605.1 Clostridium sp.
GATGGTTATAATGAAAAAAATTAAAAAATTTATATTGTTTAGCTTATTAAGTTTATGCTTAGTAAGTGTGGGATTTGTACCAACTTTAAATGGTGCCAATTCTTCTAACATAGTAAATGCAACAAGTATGACATCTACAGCAAGTTCATCAATGAAAGCATATAAAAAGTTTTTGAAAAAGAACAAATATGTCTATGGACCAGATAAATATTATAAAATGAATTATTTCACTACACTTGATTTAGACAAAAATGGTGTAAAAGAACTTATAATGATTGATAAAAATAATAAGGAAGTAACAGTTTATACTTACAGCAATGGTAAAGTTAAATATTGTGGAAATATGTACGACAGAAGTAGCCTATATATAGATAAAAAGGGTAGATTAGCAAGAAGATTTAACAATTCAGGAGTAAAGATGAATTATTATTTAACACTTAACAAGAAAAAGCAGTTATATTTAGTAAGTTATACATATGATAAAATAGAAAAGAAATATTATAAAGAAACTGGTCTTGTAGAAAGTAGTGAAAATTATAATAGAACTAAAATAAGCAAAACAACATATAAGAAAGCCGTTCAAAAAGCAGCCTTCTCTAAAAATGTTAGTAAACATTTAAACAATAGTTCTAATAGAGATAAATATTTGAAATAAGTTTTAATATATAAAGGGTGTATCGCATTAAAATCGATACACCCTTTTTCAGAGTCATAAGAATGTAAAATAATTTGTGCTTATGATGAAATAAATACTTCTTTATGGAAATGTAAAAATATTAAGTTAATGACGGGAAGAATTATTTTTATATACAATATAAATTATTATAGGGGATAGTGAAGAAGTAAAAATGTGCTAAACTTATTTTAGGAGGGGATTAATATGAAAATATTAAAAAAAGTTAGTACTTTATTACTGACAATCACTATGATATTTGGAAGCATATTTGTAGGAAATATGAATAATTCCTACGCAGCAACATCTTATAAGAAGCAACTAGCTCTTGAAAAGACATATAAGTGTGACTTAGATGGTGATGGGGACAAAGATAGCATTAAACTTCATAGAAAAGGACACAAACTGTATTTAATAGTCAATGGTATAAGCAAGAAACTATGCTCATATTATAATCCAGAAAATGATCCTAATTTACCACCAGAGGACTGTATTGTAAGAGTCTATGATTTAAACAAAAAAGACAAGACTTTAGATATAGTATCAATAAGATCAGGTGAAGATAACTATAATGAAACAAGAATATTAAAATTTAGAAATAAAACATGTAAGTTAGATAAAGCATATTTTGATGCAATGTTCAAAAGTTATGACCCTAGTAATGGTATGATAACTATGGAAGAATATGATGCCGGCAGATATTCTAATTTTGTTAAAGGAATAGGATGCTTTTGTATATATGATAAGGTAAGAGTTAATGGATACAAAGTATACAACCAATATACAGCTAATGTAGTGGAGTTTAATAAAAAGCATAAATACATAGCAGCTAAAAATTTAACTGTATATAAAAGTACCAGTGGAAGTAAGAAATTATTTACTATAAAAAAAGGTAGCAAGGTTTATATTTATGCATTATATCAAAATGGTAACAAGAGATATATAAAGGTTAAAAACGGTTCAGGAAGATATGGATATGTAAAAGTTGGCACATCTTTGCTGTTTGAGAGTGATTCATGTTTGTGGTGGAGATAAGAAAACCTAAGTAAGCAATGCCAATGGATATGTAGTATATAGAGCAAATAAGAAATATTATTATAAAGTAAGAGTTTATAGAAAAGTTAATTCTAAAAATTACTACGGTTATTACTCAGATATATCCAGATAAGACTGAAAGATTTGTAAAAGTTTATACTTTTTCTATAAAAATACCCCTATGAAAAACTTCATAGGGATATTTTTATTTTAAGTATTTTTTTCTTATTTTAAACTTGTAGACTTAACTGAACTATAAGAACCATAAACTTTTTTTCCGTTGGAAGTTTTATATGCTCTCACTTTATAATAATAAGTTTTATTTTTACTTAAAGATGAATCTTTAAAAGTATTCTTAGAATTATTAATAGTAGCTATTTTTTTATAGTTTTTATTTTTGCTAGTGGATCTATAAATTTCATATCCACTAAC
>JALFMW010000334.1 GCA_022782605.1 Clostridium sp.
ATTTTCGCTTTTATTTCCTCCATTATAAAACATCTCCTTTTTTCAATTTAATAAAGTATCTCCATTCATGCTCAGTCGGACATTTAAAAATTGTGTACGATTGCCAGTTCGGATGATCCTTTTTCTTGAAACGATAACAAATATCTCGTTTAGGACATTCTAAATTCTTACATTTACATAACCCCATTGTATCCCATTCCTTATCCATTATAACCCCTCTATCGTTCTAAATTATAAAAACCTCTACACGCGTCACCTAGCTCTTTAATCGTGCTAAAATTACCCTCATTCACTAATGCTAGAATACGCTCATGATTAGCGATAGCATCCTCTAAGCTACTGTAACGCTCCTGATACAAGTCACCGAAATTCTCACCATTCGTATGATCGAAAATCATGGTTTCCCAATAAATAGGTTTATCGCTAAAGAACGAGTGATCTATTCCTAAATCGACAGTAGACATGAAGTATCGTCTATCGCCTAATTCAAAATAATCTTGTTTAATAATGCGATTGTTCGGATCAAAGTCCTCGCGATAACCTAATTCGCGCATGATGGATTTCATTTTAAATTCTTCTAAGTTGATAATATTATTTTTCATCTTTAATTCCTCGAATTTGCATATTTACTTCATATTCCTTATCGTATTCAGCATCGATAACGTCTAAGATATGTTCTAATATACGAGTATAATAGTCTTTATCCTCATTCTTATCCATTGTAAGGGCGACTAATGTTATCTCAGGTCTATTTTTATAGGAATGATAATTAACGCTCCCTGACGTGGCGAAAACGAAACAATCAGGTGAACCTTGAAGCTCTTTTGTATTTAACGTTAATCCCATACAATATCCTAATTTTTCAATATCATCTTTTGAAGTTTCATGGATCACACTAATCGGTGCTGGAGCTTTATCGAATAGTTTAAATAATCTTTCAACGCCGTCAG
This sequence comes from Clostridium sp., assembly GCA_022782605.1. Lineage (GTDB taxonomy): Bacteria > Bacillota > Clostridia > Peptostreptococcales > Peptostreptococcaceae > Terrisporobacter. The sequence continues at coordinate 951 of JALFMW010000334.1, forward strand.
GGTGTTCTTGAAACACTCGTTCCGCGTAGGCTCTTTCAATTACACAACAATATATTTTTTGCATTTTTCATCCCCCATCTTCTGTTTATATTAATTATATCATAAAATAAAAAAAAGCCCCTATTCATTGGAGCTAATTTTTTGAAACATAATGTCTATTGCGGTTAGTTTTTGAAGTAAATCGTCGCCAATATCATTTATAGTAAAGGCAAGATCAGCGCCACCCTCATTTTCGTAAAAGGTATATACGAACGCGACATATTCAGCTACGCCATCTAACACGTCAATGATATTTTGTTTAATAACTTTATATTTATCACCATCAGGTATATTTGCATCATCGTTTAAATATTCAATATAAGTATCTTTATAGTCGGACCATTCGATAAAATAATCAAGAATGTCTTTTGGAATTTTAGTGTTGTTTTCTATTTTAGCGACTAGAATATTATTTTTATTATCCTTGAAATTAGTAATTAATTTATGAACGTTACTATTTAATACTAGGTAGTAATCTTTAAAATTATTTATAACATCTTCTTGTTGTTGCTGAACCATAGCTTCCGCTACTTCATCTTGATATTGTTTAAGTTTCACAGTTTGATCGTGCTGGATTAAAAAGTATGCTGTTAGAATTGCTGAAACAATTACAATAAACGTACAAGCTAATAAAATAATCTTATTTCTCACAATAACTCAATCCCCTTTACAAAGTCATCGTCTAGTAAATAATCTTTTTCAATAACGTCATCTGATTCGATTATATCAGTTTCGATTGCAGTTGCTGTCGCTTGTCGTCGATACTCTAATAATTCATTAAGATCATTTAAAAGTTCCATCGCATCAACTTTGGGTAAAGGATTTTCACGTTTGTAATAGTCCCAATAATCCTCTTTAGTCAATTCACCATATACAGCTTTATTAAATCCATTTTTAATTTGAGTCCAAATCGTCATAATATCAACCCCTTTAAATAGTTAATATATTCTATGCGAATAGACTCAATAAAAGTATAATTAATTTACAAAAATTATAATGTCGAAAATGGTTGAAAATACCAACAAGTTATGATATTATTATGTCAAAAATAATTCGTTGAAATAGGAAAAACGCCAACCCCGAAGATTTAGCAGTCAGAAAGGGTTGACGTTTCAAATAGTTTTTATCAATTGATAAGACTATTATATACTAATTGTATAACTTTATGCAATAGTATTATAGTAATATTTCTATTTTGTTATACATTTTTTAAGATATATTACAACCTGTCAGTTGATAAAAGCTCCTTTTTCACGGAAATCCAAAACGTAAAGGAGCTTTTTTTATGTACCAAAACATCAAAAACTATATGGAGAATATGACATTTTTACAGATACCACAAGATTTATTAGAACCACGTTATAAAGGATTAAAGCCTATTGATTTAATGATCTATGCCACATTATTAAATCGTACTAGATTGTCTATCGCTAATGAGTGGATTGACGATAAAGGTTACTATGTCAAATATGAGCAAGTAGAACTAGCTAAATATTTACGAGTATCAAGAAACACTTTAAAAGCTGGGTTAAAGCGATTAGTTAAGTTTGATTTATTGGAAGTGGTTGTTCAAGGTTCTAATAAATGTGATTCACTATATCTAAAACCATGCTCGAAAACTGAACATAGCGAAGAACTGAATGAGGTTGAAGTTAACGCTCCATGTTCAAAAACTGAGCAACAAAACATGAAGCCATGCTCAGAAATTGAACATCGCCCATGCTCAAAAACTGAACACGATAAAGAAATATCCTTTTTAGAAAAAAAGACTCTTTTAAAAAATAATCGATATAAACCGTTAATTGAATGTATAGAAAATACATTTACTGTTGTTTTGAATAATAAAGATTGTAAAGACATTCGATTTGATAATATTACTATCAGTTTAGTTTTAAAAATTGCAAAAAATAACCATATACATAATAAAATAGGTTATTTAATTGCTTGTGCAAGAAATAACGGACAAGAAGTGGATGTAAACCCGTACAGTAGGACAACTACCATTAAACGTCAAGAACAAGTTCCAAGCTGGTTAAATCAACAATCGACAACACAAAAACCTAAACAATACGATGCAACTGATTTACAAAAGATTGAGCGCATGAAAGAATTGCAAAATCAATTATTGTATGGTTTTACGTGTTAATAAAATAAAAAATATAAAGGTGAAAGGTGAATTATATACTATGGTTAAGAAGAAAAATAGAGTAAAACTAAATGATATGATAAATTATGAAGCAACCGCGAAACAAATTAAATATATAGAAGATTTATGTAAAGATAACGGCTATGAATTTTATAACAAAAATATTAATATGAAACACGCTGGTTC
>JALFMW010000357.1 GCA_022782605.1 Clostridium sp.
GAAAAAAGTTAATGAAGGTGTATATAGTGTAGTTGAAAATTTAAACAATGGTACTTTTGAAGGTGGAAAAACTTTAGTATTCGGTTTAAATGAAAAAGGTGTAGGACTTGCTCCATCAACAGATAAAAATGTTCCACAAGAAATAATAGATTATGTTAATGAGCAAGAACAAAAAATAATAGATGGCGAGTTAGTAGTTCCAAATAAATAAGTATATGTATAAAGAAAGTGGCTGAAATTTAGGCCACTTTTTTTATGTATAATTATTCATTTGTAAGTTGTAATAATATAGTTTTAGTACAATAATAAATTATAAAGATATGCTTAAAATTAATATGAAGGGAGCTAGTTACTATAAAAAAATTTCTGAAAGTAATATTAACATTTGTACTAATTGTCGTTGTATTTATATGTGGAGGGAAAATTTTAAAAAAAGAATATAATAAGCAATTAATTAAAAAATACGGCAATGAAACTAAAAATATGAGTGAAGATGATTTGCAAACAATAAATAAAGTTATATCTTTAGCAAAAGAAAAAGAAGGTGGAGAGTACACTTGGGGTGGTAAAGGAGAAATAATAACAAAAGAAAGGCTTGAAGAACTTATAGGAGAGTATGGAGAAAGTTATTATCCTTTAGATAAAAAAGATTATATAGGTAAACAAGGCTTTGATTGCTCTGGACTTACTTACTGGACTTATTATACTGTAACAGGAATAAATATAGGATATTCAACTATGGAGCAAAAAGAGATTTTAAATGACTATAAAGTTTCAATGGATAAACTTCAACCTGGAGATTTGATTTTTACAACTAGACATGTGGTTATGTATATTGGAAAAGGTAAAGTCATTCATTCAGCTAGTAGGAGCCCTTATCCAGTAGGAGGAGTAAAAATAGATTCTTTATTGTACTTTAAAAAAGGTCAAGCATATAGGCCTATAGATTATATTAATAATGTAAAAGGTTAATTTAGTAAATAAATACAATAGTCATAAATTTGATATGATTTTATTATGATTTTAGACTAATATTAAATTTGGGGGGATAATATGTGGTTTGAAAATTTTAGTAATAAAAATTGTAAGCAATGTTATGCTTGTATAAGAGTATGCCCAGTAAATGCCATAGAAATAAAAAATGAAGAAACAAAAATTATAGAAGAGAGATGTATAGTTTGTGATGAGTGTTATAGAGCTTGTCCACAAAAACACAGATTAAGTAAATCAGAAGTTCCAATAGTTAAACATTTTATAAAAAATAAAGAAACAGTGGTGGCATCAATTGCACCAAGTTTTGCATCGGTTTTTTGGAAGTATAGTCATAAGATACCAAGTGTTTTAAAGCATATGGGATTTTCATATGTGGAAGAAACATTAGTTGCAGCACAGCCTATCATAAATGAATATTTCAAATACATAAACAAAAATGACAATAAAAATTATATAACAACTCTCTGTCCATCCATAATAAATTTAGTAGAAAAACATTATCCAGAATTAATAGACAACTTAATACCAGTGATTTCTGCCGTTACTTGTCATGGAAGAATTATAAAAGAAAAGTATGGCAAAGATGTGAAAGTTGTATTTATAGGTCCTTGCTTGGGGAAAAAATATGAAGCAAGATTTGAAGATAGCATTGATGCAGTAATAACTTTAGAAGAATTAAAAAGATGGATAAATCAAGAAAATATTTCCTTTGATGATTTTGAGGAAACACCTTTTGATGCCATAAGTAATTATAATAGAGTATTTCCCTTTATATCTGAAAATACAAATTATTTTTATGATTCCAATAAGAATAAAGAAGTTGTATCAGTTGATGGAGAAGAAGATTGTATAAAAACTTTAAAAGCAATGGTAAATAATCGTATGAGCAATGTGGTTTTTGATATGAACTTTTGTCAAAATGGATGCCTTCAAGGATCAGGAATAGAAGATGATGGTATTTCTCCTTATGAAAGACGTGAAAATATTGAAACATATAGCAAACAATATAGAGATATATATGGAGATAAGAAAGACAATTCTTATGATGAAATTTTGAAAAATGTCAATCTAGAAAGAAAATTTCAATCAAAACATGTTCCATTAAAAGAACCAAGTGAAAAAGAACTTAAAGAAATTTTAAAATCTATGGGTAAATTTGCAAGGATGGATGAAATAAATTGCAAGGCCTGTGGATACGAAACTTGTAGAGATAAGGCGAAAGCAATCTACAATGGTTATGCAGATGCAAGTATGTGTGTACCATATATGAGACAAAAAGCTGAAAATAAAGCAAGTGTAATACTTTCAACAACACCTAATTTGATTGGAATAATAGATAAAGATTTATGTGTAGAAGAATTTAATAAAGCAGCGCAGAATTTTTTCCAAGTTAGCAATGAAGAAGCAAAAGGTGTTCCAGTTATTATGTACTTAGATGAAGACAAATTCCAGCAAGCTAGAGATAGTAGAAAAAAAATAATAAAAGATAAAATAGAGTTGCCAGATTATAATGGAGTCTTATTACAAAATATTATTTGGTCTGAAAAGGATCAAATATATATATGGATAGCAAATGATATAACAGAAGAAGTAAATAAAGATAAGCAAATACAAGAAATGAAAATAAACTCTGTGAATATGGCTCAAGAAGTTATCAATAAGCAGATGATGGTTGCTCAAGAAATTGCTAGTTTACTTGGAGAGACTACAGCTCAGACTAAGGTTACTTTAACTAAGTTAAAAAAACTTATAGAAGAAGAAGGTATAAAACAATGAAGTACTATATGGATTTTGCTTATGGAAGCTTAATAAAACATGGAGAAGAATTATGCGGAGATATGGTGGAATTTTTTAATGATGAAAATCAATTTGTGGCAGTACTTTCTGATGGAATGGGAAGTGGTGTAAAGGCCAATATATTAGCTACTCTTACGGCTAAAATAGGTCTTACTATGTTAAAAGAAGGAATGAGAATTGAAGAGGTTGTAGAAACTGTAAGTCAAACACTTCCTGTTTGTTCACAAAATAAAGTTGCCTACTCAACATTTACCATGGTGAAAGTAGCCAAAGATGGATTTGCATATATAGTTGAATTTGATAATCCAACAGTATTTTTTATGAGGGGAGAAGAAATGCTACGTTTGGATTGGAATGAAAGAATAATTAATAATAAGAAAATTAGAGAATGTAAAATTCAGCTTAAGGAAAGAGATAGAATAGTTATGGTTAGCGATGGTGTTGAATTTGCAGGAACAAGACCAACTCTTAATTATTCTTGGCAATGGAAAGATATTGCCAAGCATTTATTAAAATTTACAAATGAAAATATGAATGCAAAAACTATAACAAATAATTTACTTGGAGTATGTAATCAGTTATATTATTTTGAACCTGCTGATGATACAACAGTTGCAACTATAAAAGTAAGTAGTGATAGCAAGGCTGTCTTATTTTCAGGTCCACCTATAAATAAAAAGATGGATAAAGAAGTTGTACATAAGATGATGGGCAGTGCAGGAAAGAAAATTGTCTGTGGTGGAACAACGGCCAATATTGTTGCTAGGGAGTTGAATGTTGAATATAAATCAAGTACAGAAATTATTGATGAAGATATACCACCTATAGGATACATTGAAGGAATAGACTTAGTTACAGAAGGTGTTTTAACTTTAAGGAAGTCATGTGAAATTTTAAAAAAACTACTTACAACTAATGATGATAGTTTTTTACATAAGAAAAAAGATGCAGCTACTTTATTGTCAAGAATACTATATGAAGATTGTATACATATAAAAATGATAATAGGAAGATGTATAAATCATGAAAACTTAATGACAGATATTTCAGATAATTTAAGTGCAAGGCTTTATATTTTAAATGAGATGAAAAATGTTTTAGTTAAGCTTGGTAAAATTGTAGAAGTTGAATATTATTAATAAAAAAATTAATCTAATTTAGGAATATAATTTCGAAACTCTAAATATAAATTAATATGTGTGTGGTGCTAGCTTTGAAGCTAAGACATTTATAAATATAATAGTGCCATGCACGCCGACTTTTTATAGGAGGTGATAAGTATAAGAAAATTACCAAAGATAAATTTAATGGTCCTATGTTTATTAATGCTCAACTTAGTTTTTGTAAAAAAAATCGATGCTCTTCCTTTGGGGGTGGAAAGAGTTGAAATTGGTAATTGGACTAAGACTAGAGAGGCTAATGAAATAGAGGGGGATGAGAAGAAAATTAATAGTGAAGAGTTTGAGAATACTAAAAATATTAATCTAAATGATGATTCAAACTCCATAGAAACAATAACTAATCTATATGAAAATAGAAATAAATTTATGAGGTCATTAAAAGCAGTAAATGATTTAAATAGTAATGCATCAACTGAAAATCCAGTTTTTCATAAAGGAAATAAAATTTTAAGAACAAAGGTACGATCTTTTGAACCAATATATTCTTTTAGCGACAGGAATTCGAAAACAAGTAGCTATGACAATTTATATACATGGATCGGCAGTGATACAAGTACTAAATGGATAGATGGGACAATAGGTAGTAAAATTATAACATGGCCATGTTATGTTGAATTATTAGAGGATAAATCTCAAGAAGAGACTCCTGTGGAATGGAGAATGTTAGAAGGAGAGTTCCAATTAAGTGATGAGGATATCGAGGAAATTAAATTAAAAAAAGTACAACCTGTAATTGGAGTATCTACTGATAATGGAGATTTTCAGATCATATTACCATTTAATGACTTAATTCATGTTCT
>JALFMW010000223.1 GCA_022782605.1 Clostridium sp.
CCCTAATTAGTGTATTCAGTTATTTTATCTTTATCTCTAGTAGCTAAATAAATGGGTTTTTCTCTTCTTGTTCTTTTCTTACTTTCCATTACAAACTATAACTAATAACCACAGAAATTAGATGTAATGAAATCCACATCACGCCATTTACCTCGTCTAAAAGCATTTTTAAAATCATCTCCTTCTGTTCTTTTCATCTATATGTAAGATTGTGTTCTACCCATTCCAGGTAATTTAAACTATGTATTATTCTCAATAATATCATCAATAATTAATCTTACACTACTCATCCAAATAGAAGCTGCTAAATCTCTTTTACTCCCATCTGAATAGACTTCTTTACACTATTCAGGAGTCATTTTAAGCTTTCTAACTGGAAAATTCATAAATATGTCGTGGCATGTAAAAGAATGCCCCATTGCAAAGTTACCCATTTATATTTATTTAGTTATTAGAAACAAAAATAGGGAAGCAAAATTGCCTCCCTATTCATTACATTGGTTTATATGATTTATTATATACCTTTCTATCCCAAGAATATTTGGCATCTAGTATATCGTTCATTTCATTTTGTGAAATATAATTAGGTACTCTAGCAGCATCCAATAAACCCAACCATCTTTTACGTAAGTATTGAGCTTCCTACATAATTACTTGATTATGAGTTCTAAACGCTTCTTTCTATTTAATAGTAAAAGCTATATAAACTGCTATAGCACTTGCTTCTTTATCATTTATATCAGGTAACCCTTCTTCGTCTAAAATATTGGCATGATATAATAAATTTACTGTATCCAAACCTTTATTTACATATAAAGTATTACCTACTCTTTTATATTTAACAAACTTACCACTTATATAATAAGGATTGGTAAATGCTTTTCTGGATTCTATATAATTCTCTACATTTGCAGAGTAAGGATCTCCATCCTACTTTACATTACTAGTATAATTATAATCTTCACCACAATAAGTAACTGCTTCTATTATAGAAACATCACATGGTAACTAAATAGACCCATTAGAGCAATCTACTTTTAGCTATACCTATTTAAGTATAGTATTTTTATTTCCTATTTTATCATAAGCAATTAAACCAATTTCTTGTAAATCTTCTAAATCGCCTGTTACATCATATTCTGTTTTAGCTTGACTTATTGCATAGTTAAAATTCATATTGTATTTAATTAGTTACCAGAAGTATATTGCTAGTCATTAGGTAATTTAGGAGCAGCTGCTTGTCTATAATAATAAAGTTTCTCTTTAGTTAATTTATCTTTAATTAACTAATCAATAAAACTGTTATTTACATCAGGACCATTTAAATCATCTAAATTACAACACTTATATTTATTTAATTGTCTTGGATCTTTAAATACTGCAACTATAGATACTTGTCTTACAAAAGGAGCATTAAATAAAAAACAATCTAACATTCCCTCTGTATTAGGAGCAAGGTCAATCCACACATAAGGTTTAGTTAATCCTCTTCTTCTATATTTTATAGTTTGTAATTCAGACAATGATGTGACAATAGTAAATTTATTCTATCTATCAGTAGCTCCTAAATATTTAATAGCCTAAGTTCCGTATGTTGTGACAAGTTGTGGTATTTGAAAATGTGCTGTAATGGTGTCGCCATCACTCTTTTTACCACAAGAGCATCTCTCTAAAGATTCACAATCAACATCTACACAATTAATAGCCATTAATAAATCGTCTATAGGAGCAATTCCTTTAGAATGTAATTCATTTATTATTGATAATCGACAAGCTACTATTTCATCCTAGAGCTAGTCTATATTCATAGATAAATTCTAGTGATAACCTCTTAAACCTGATACTACATCATTTCGTATCTAACTAGCTAATTTCTCTATGTACATTTATACTTACTATTTAGATTTATTCTCCTCAGGATTCTATTTAATTCTATGCTAACATGTAAAATTATAACAACGTATACCCTTTAAATAAGTAACTTTCGATTTTAGTTCTGCAATTTCTGTACATTTATCTGCAATAGCTTTAGATTTTTCAAAAGAAATTTTATCAATTTCTCCTCTTAATCCCTGTAGCTGTTTTCTAAAATCACTCTCTAATTCATGATAGTCTTTGATATACTTGTCACAAGTTTTCTGCAAGAAATCATACTAATCCTACTTTAAATCTTCTTTCTTATGTTCTACTTCTACTAAACTTTGTTCGGCTTCAGCATCTGCTTGTTTCTTTTTACTATTAAAAGTAAAAATATAAGTAATGGCGGCGCCAAGACCGCCACTACCTATTATTGGTAAAATCCATTCAAGCAACACTTGTTCCATTACTTCTTAACAGTATTTACTCCTTTAGTTAATTCTGACTCTGTATGACCCTCTACTGCTGCTTCTACAGCAACTCCAGTATCTGAATCTACAATAGTGCCAACTTTCTTCAATTCAGTTTCCCAGGCACTAACTAAGTCAGTATCATTCTTAACCCAGAATACATGAGTTGTATAAGAGTTAAGACGTCCACCAACAACGCTTAATGGATGACTATTAGCAGGAGCATGATATTCAATGATATACTGATTGTATATAGCACCTACAATAGGAGTTTCTACTTGACGGATAGCAGACCATTGATAATTTGCAGCAGTAGGAAGTCTCAAATCCTTAATAATCTGAGAATAAGTACCAAATGCATTCTTACCAAACTTAACTAATGCGATAGGGTCAGCAGCTTGTACTTTATTAGGATTCATTGTTGCTACTTCATTATCATAATCAGCTGTTTCCTCAAAGATATTGAGAGTTACCTTTCTAAATCTTTGATACTCTGTAGCACCAGTAAGAGTAATCTTACCTGCACCATCATTAGTTACTTTGATGAGGTCTTTATCTACTTGGAACATATGATTAGACTTAATTGTCTTCTCAAGTCTGTCTGCAAGAGCTTTGGCACTATCACCTTTCTTAGCAAGAAATTCTACCCAGAAAGGTTTACCTTTATGATACCAAGGAGTTGAATAGATATAAGGTTCAGCACCATCTACTCCTAAATAAATATCCAGTCTCAAATAATTAACTGCGTGGTCTGTAGGTACAACAGAAGTTAATTTAGTAAAGTCAATTGTTGCCTCACACAACTCTGCTGCATAACCTTTACGTCTACGAATACAATCAACATTATCTTTTACAAAGAGAAAATCTCTCTTAATCTTGAGAACATCCTTCTCAACTCCATCAACTTTCTCTTTCTTACCTTCAAAGAGAACTACTCCTTTACCTGAATCTGGATCCAGATTACTATTAATAATAGTTTGTGTCTAAAAATTTAAACCTGCCATAATTAGTTATAATTTAATTAAAATTACTACTGTTGAGCTGCCTACTATTGAGGTGCAGCCTACTACTGTCCAGTTGGTCGGGCAATAGTATTAGTCATCTAAATATTATTTGCCAGTCTTGGATCATTTGAATGCTCCATAACTAAGTGTACCAACTCATTTATAATCTCTTGGTTTACATAATCTGGGAACTCCATAATTTGAGAAGTATCTTCAGTTAAATCAATCTATTCTTGTGTCAAACGAATAAATTGAGGACTCTTTACATAATCAATTTGTACTTCTACTAACTAGAAAAGTGAATCGTCTTTACCATAGCGGATTTCGCAACGAACATTGCTTGG
>JALFMW010000035.1 GCA_022782605.1 Clostridium sp.
AATTGCTGTAGACTTTGTAATTGAAATGTAACAGCTAATAATTGAAATGCTGTGCTAATAGAACCAGCCGGTCTTACATTACATTGACGAGTTTTAAATCCTTTATCTAATAAATCGTCAATAGGTTCTGTAAGACAATTATGCATACGAGAAGCATACTTATCAAGATCGTGAATATAAATTTCATTACGTTCATGATTTTTTCTAGCCATCTTAGACATACAATTCTTAAGAGCATATTCCTTCATATCCATTCTTTGAACTTCCCCTTCGCGTCCTCCAAATGAATGTTCATCAACATTTGCGTTTTGATTTTGAACGTTAGTTGCATTTAATATTTGTTTAACTGCATTATCATGTTCTTCTTGACTTTTTCTTATAGCGTCATGTTCTCTTCTATAAGCTAGATATTCTTCTGCAACTGCATCAAAATCATAATCTCTAAGAACTTCAATTATTTCATCTTGAATATCTTCAACATTAATATTATCCCATATCTCTACATCCTTAGTTATATTATCTAAAACAGATTCTTCTACATCATAATCTAAAGCTTTAAAAGCAGATCTAATTGCGTTTTTTACTTTAGAAGAATTAAACTCTTCTTTATTTCCATTTCTTTTTACTACAAACATATATAAATATTTTAAGTGTGAATAACTAATATAGCATTAATTACTCACACTTTCAAGTATTAATTTATCTGCAATATATCTTTTAAAAGAAGAGTCTTTTCGGTTTTATTAATTATATCTTTATCCTTATCATTAGTAATAAGTTCAGTGAAAGCATTATAGATATTAAACATATCAGTATTTCTTTCTGCACTTACATAATAAGGAGATTCTGCACTTTCAAATAATAATTTATAAGCACCTATTGCAATAGAAGTAGCTAGTTTAACTTTACCTACTCCAGTATCATAAGAAGCAGTCAAACAATTTCTAATCCACATTCCTAAATTCTCATTTATGTTCTGTTCATCTCTAGAGAATGTAGTAGTATGTAATTTATTTAACCATACTTTTAATTCAGATGCTTGTTCTATTAAATTATCAACTGGCTTATAATCAATTGCTGTTTTTGGTTTGAGTTCAGCCACTCTTAGATAAGAAGGATTAAATACACATAAATTAGTGCAAGCCATATTAATTCCTCCTCTATAAAATTTAACAACAGGTTTACGAGTATCTAATCCATAAACCATTCCAATAACTTCTTTATGATTATCAACAATATAATCATCTGGAAGAACTGCTTGTAACCATACTCTATTATAAGTAATATCATCAGCATCCTCAGTCATAGTGATTTGATCCGGCAATTCTACCTTTACTTGAAAATTATCAGTTACTTTAGATACTCTATCTAAGAATGGCTCAACATATGCTTTAGTTGCAAAGAATTCTTTATCCTTTATTTTAGTATTCTTTCCACTTAATAATTGGTCTATTGTAATATCCATTTAGGCGTCTAAATCATTAATAGTTACTTCTTTATTATCTTTATTATATGCTACTTTATGTAACATATTTATAATATAGTCATCTTCTATAACCTCTTTTAATTTAGTTAAATAAAGTTTTAACTTATAAAATTCCGTTTCCGAAATATTAATTCTCTTTAAGTACCCCCAATAGTTTGGACAGGATAGATCTAAAGTATTTTTAGTCCATCCTATTCTAATAGAATCTTCTGTTGACTTACGAATTACATCTAAATATCCACTATCATCTACGCTCCATAGAGTTAATGAATATTCGCTAGGATTCTCTGTTACTTTATTAAGTAAAATAAGTGTAGTATCTAATATATTCATTTTTATAAATTTTCAAAGGTTCCCAATACTAAATTATTTCCTATATACAAATCATAGGATACTCCATATCCATTAGATGGATAATTCATTTGAGAATAATCGCTATCTCCAAATAAACTTAATACATTACGATAGGTATATTTAATATTAGCATTTAATGCATTACTATGTAAATCTCCTTTAATAATATGAATATGCCCATCGTTATTAATATTATTTCTATCCATCCAATTTCTTATAAATACTTCAGTTTGATCATTGAGATTTAATGGAAGAGGTTTCTTCATAAACTTAGGATCTTTACCATGCATTATAAGATAAGTTTCTCCATTAAAATCATAGTTACCAATAAAAGTATCAAATAATTTAAACTGAATATTATTTCCTTCTAAGATAGATTTTAATGCAAGATTGGCTACATATTCAAAATCTCCTCCATGATTTCCGGACGGAACAGAATACACCATAAGTTTATTACATAAAGACTTAAGTTGATTAGTAAACCAAACCATGGACTCTATAAATAAAGTAATTTGTTCCTTATTATCCATATTCTGAGGCATAATATGATCTCTTCTTGCGGTCATACCATCCATTCCATCTACTGAATCACCAAGAAGATTTAATACTATAGTATCAATATCTCCTAATGTAGAAATCTTCTTTACTAAATTAGTTAGTCTTTTATAAAGTTCTTCCTTATTCCATGTATTAGGATATAAACTACCACTTTCTACTTTAGCTCCTATATGCATATCAGCTAAATGAAGTATAAGATTATTTATTCCTTTAGTTTTAGAATATTGAACATTAGGTATATTAGTTATATCTAAATTTAAATTAGAAATAATATCAACATTATTTCTTAAGGACAAGATTTCTTTTGCTTGCTTAGTAAGAAGTTGCTCTTGATCTTTAATTTTATCCTTTTCAATTCTTCTTAGAAAATCATTCTCTTTCTCTCTAAGATGAATTTCTTTTAACTGGTCCTCAGTATATTCTTCAAACATATGAGGAGCAAACGGAGCAGATGCTTTAGTAATATTAAAGGCTCTAAGAATTCTTTTAAAGTCAACTAAAGAATATTCTGGAAAGTTTCTACTTACTATACGTTGAGTTAGAGAAGAACCATAATATGAATACATACGATAAATTTGATTCATCTCATCTCTACTAAAAGTACCAATAATTGGCTCTCTATCTCTTCTAAATATAGTAAACTTATAACTTACTATTTTTCCATCTTCATCTCTAACTACTTCAGTTACCGCTTTATCATCTGTATCTACTTCCTCAGTAGACTTATTTTTCTTTAGACTATTATAAAGTTGAATAGCTTGTAAAGCAATCTCTTTATTTTCACTGTTAGGATTACTATCTACAAACTTACGGATATTACTTATCTTAGAATATATAGATGCTTTATCATCATATGCATCTATAGTTAATCCCATATTTTTAATATTATTTAATTCATCAATTACTTTATTAATAGTCGATTTCTTCATTTTTCAATGCTTTAATTTCTTTTCAGATTTTAATAAAAAAAAATAAGGGGCAGCTATCTTTCGATAACTACCCCTCTTAAAAAATATTATATCGTATTAGGCTTCAACACCGAACACTACATAAGTTCCCATATGAGAACTCTTTGAGGGAGCATAATTTGCTGTAAATGCGATGGGTTCACCATCAATAACTTGCTTAGTATATTTAACAACAACATCTCCCTTGAAACCCTTATCAGTATAGAGTTTCTTTACATACTCCTTAGCTGCCTGCTTAGTAGTATCAACTGAACCGATAATAGCACCGGTGTTCTTATCAATAATCTGATAGATGGTCTTGTACTTACGCTTTCCTTCGCGCTTTACATCATTAATCTTATAAGGACGAAGTTTAGTATCTTCTACTGCTGATTCTACTGTCACAGAATAACCAACACCTGCTACACACTTCGATTTCTTCTGCAGATACTCCTGATAGAAGAGCTTCTTAGATGCTTCTGTAATACCATCTACTTGTTTCTTAGCCCAATTCTTATATGCTTGAGTTGCATCGCCCATGATTGCGAAAGGAGCCTTATCAAGTGCTTCTTTCTTAGTTGTACCTGTTACTTCTAATACTTTAAAACTTCCACTAAAATTTGCCATAATTAAAATTCATTTTTATTAATTCATTTACATAAAATCTAAATAATATAACTATCTTTCTTTAAGATTGTGATACAAATATATATTCTGAGTTTTCTAATATCAACTTATAAAATGTTAAAATATGTTAACATTTAGAATGGCATATATGAACTCAGAATATCCCGAATTGTTTTTGCCATATCTTTTGGCTTAATATCAAAAGTCGGAAATTTCTCACAACCATATCCAAAATTTTCACAAACAATGGATAATCCCTTAATAAAGTCATCTTCTAATCCAAGACCTTTACTAAGTTTATAAACAATCTGATAATATGTAACATCTGGGTTTTTCTCTTTAAGATGGTTATAAATCCAACATATAAGAGAAATTAAAGCAAATCTGGTATTTATATCTTTATTGATATAACCTAAGCTAAAATACTTATTATAAATATCTTCGAGCGCTCTATAGCTCGGACCACTCTTTTCCATCTTTTGTGGTTTTATAATAAGCTACTAATCTTAATAATGTCTTAAATTCATTAAAGCCATGAATTAAATCTTTTTTGGTTAATTCATAAGGAAGAGTATTATAGTCTCCAAAAGTTTCTACTACTAAACAATTAGAATGTAATATAGGTTTATCAATATTATAAAACTTTTTAGCACATAACATCAATAACCATCCATACATTCCCATCTCTCTATAATACCTATACCTTTTAAAAGCTGAACTAAAATAATTTACTGGTTTTCCTGTAGTCTTTATATCATTAACTGTAATATCCCCACTATCTTTATCAATAGTAAAGTTATCAAGTTTTGATTTTAAATGTAAAATAAAAGGCTCATTATCTGGAACTTCCACATTTACATCTAAAAGAATTGTTCTTTCATTCTTGCTAATACATGGCTCGAATAAACCACTAGGATGTAATAATTCAGTAAATTTTTTATTATTGTTAAAAGAATTTAAAACTCCCTTTAGTCTATCTCTACTTTTAGGATCTAGATAAATAGGAACTTTATCTTCTTTATAATCATGTTCAAATAAAGCTCTCTGTCTCCAATATTGCATACATTTATTCTTCAATGCTTCTGATTTATCCTCATTAAAGGATTTAGCATAATAATCTACCTTTTGAGAAGCATTATATAGTTCTTCATAAGTTGGAACTTTTCCACTCTTATGATATACTTCATCAGCCATAAAACCAGCTTTTGCAGTTGGTCTATCAACTGATTCTATAAGTATAAAACTTTCAGGCTGCAATATAAGTTCATGTACTGCACTACCAAAATTCAAACTATCAGAATAAATATTATTAGCAGATAATCCTTGTATAAATTTATCTGCCGTTCCTCCTTGTTCCGGGTTTACTAAAGAAAGTCTAGAATTGGAGATATATCCGGAATATTGTTTTCCAAAATAAATTTCATCACTAATATCTTCTAAATGAAGAGTATCAAGTAATGGAGTTATTTTTATTTTTTCAAGCACTCTTTATAATAAAGATTTTCTATTTCGCCTCTAGTTAAAGAGAATAATCTTAAAGGAGTTTCATATCCTTGATTATAAGGACAATCCATTAATAAACAGGGCACTCCCTCTTTATTAAGTCCTTCAAAATTACTAATAGAGTCATCAACAAATACATCTACTCTCCCCTTTATAAGACGAGCCTTATTATCATGTTGACAATATAATTGATAGAATGGCCTAATAGGAAAACCATTATTCTTTAACCATTCTTTAGACCAACTTTTTGGTATTATTCTTTTAGAACAATAAAGCTCAGGAATAAAGTCAATGTTTCTAAGTTTAGTTAAGTTCATCCAAAAATCCTTATCTTTAGATAACTTTCTTACGTTCCTAGTTATAACATTACCGGGAGTTATTCCATATCTTTTTATATAGGCACCCATAAAGTCATCTAGGACTTCATCCATGTCTAATCCTATTCTTATCATAATAATTCTAAATCTTTTATATCTGAAATACTATATTGATATTTATCGTAGACTTTATCACATATATCATCCCAATCTTCCGTATTATCATAATCGAAGTCGGGATAACTATCTTCTAACACCGCCTTTAATGATTTATCCTTAGCTTCATTATAGGAACGGGCTGCTACTTTTACAATTTCTGGAATAGGATACTTTTCATTTAAGTTAACCCAAGAAATTATATAAAAATTCATTTTAATATATTATTTTGTTTGGTATAAGCATCTAATAATTCATAAAAGAAATCTTCAGGAACAAAGAAAACAACATTATTAGACTGAAGAGTATTCTTCTTCCAACATAATAAAAATGGTTTGCTTTTATCAGTACATTCTTCCCTTATTCCAAAATAGTTTGGAGTATTTGCATAATTCTTAGCTTGTATATTTACAGGTAATTTATGTTCAGTATCTAATAGATCAATTTTATTATTATCAACTTTCTTAGATTCACCTGCCGCTCTTTCTACTCCAGTATATCCTATTTCTCGAAGTTTATCTCTTATTTTATATTCTAGATCCCTACCTTTACTTCTACTCTTCTTAGCTCTATAAGACAACTTAGTATGCTCATCTAACCATTCGCATACTACACCATCTTTTGGAGGTTCAGACTTATTACATCTAAGTTTAATAGCAGCAACTGAAAGAACTGGTTTATATTTCTTAGCTAATTTAGGATGGTTATTAGCATATTCCTCAGTTCCTTTAGAAGCTTCTTCTATACTCTTATATTCAAAAGTTTCTTTAGTAGGATAAGTTATTCTACAAGCTGTGTTCAAGTTCTACATATTTTAATATATTAGTCTTTATAAAATTATAAGTTTCTTTTTCTCCGTATTTTTTTCTAAAGTCTGAGATGTCTTTAGCTTCATAATGTCTTGGAATCCAAAAGTAAAGAAGTTCAGGATGACTCTTCTTTATTTTTCTCATATTATGAATTCCAGCTAAATCATTATCATAAAGAACTACTATGTACTTAAACCTGCTTTTTAAAGTATTAAGCATAGATTCTGTTACAAATAAATTTTCGCTATTAGGAGCGATTGCATTTACTCCCAAAGCTTTTAAGCACATCACATCCTTCATAGATTTAGTAATAACCAATAAATTTCCTTTCTTCGGTAACTGCTCCCATCCTTGTACTTTTTTAGCCGGCCAATTAGTAAGAAATCTATAGTTATCTCTTTTTGGAAAATAAATTCTCCAATACTCTAAATCTTCAAACTTACCACCATAATAACCAAATATTAAACTACCTTTAGAAGATGATATAAATGGATTACCATTAAGAAATATAGTATTACATGAAAATACCCTATATTTATTAAGTATTTTTGGTGTAATTCCATAACTCATCCACCATTCTAATTCTTTTTTAGTATAAGGTTTTATTTCTACTTTTATATTAGAAGTTCCTTTATCTATAAATTTTTTAGTGTTATGACTTATATAGCCTTTATTTTTTGGTATATTAGACTTAATATATCCAAAATCATTAGCTATTATTTTTAAAGCTTGATAATAATTAACGTGATATTTATTCATTACCACATTAATAAAGTTGCCATAGAAGGCACCACTAAAATCTTTAAAGATAAGCTCACCACTACTATTTCTATAAAAAGAACAAGTTGGTCGTGCATCATTTCTCAATGGAGATTTAAATAATCCATGTTTTACTGGTATTCCCAAGTAAAATTGCATATATTCTTCTTCAGAACACTTAGATAAAAGAAATTCTTTTGTTATTTTTGGTTCAATAGTAAAATCTAAGTTCATGGTGATTTTAAAAAAAGAGAAGGTTATTGGCCTTCTCTTTTATTATTTAATATTACTCATCGAGTAATCCATCAATGTCAGTAATTTCTTCAGTTCCTTCTCCAGAAGGAATATTATCTGTTCCATCAACAGATGCCTCAATTGGATTAGTCTTCTCTGGATCAGAAGGAGTTGTCTTCTCATATGCTTCTTTTTGACGAAGCTCCCATGCAGTAAGAAGTACATTCTCACCGATGAATTTCTCCATAAATGGTTTACCATCGGTCTTAGAAATACCACAATTAGGAAGACGAGCAAATTGACGTCCAGTGCTATCCTTACGTCCATCTAACTTCATCTGAATATTATGTTCCTCTGAAGGCTTAAGAGGATTCTCAAGTAACTTCTTAACAGTTCCAATAAACTGCTCAAAAGTCTTTAATTTAGGAGCAATTGTCTTAAGTTTTTCAAATCCTTTAGGATTATAAGCTGCTACAATCTGAGCAACAACTTGAAGACTTCTTTCAAAATCAGAGGGAAGTTCAGATTCATGTCCATTGGCATTAGTAACAGTACGTCTCTTAACTCCATTCTCATCAGGTTCGAAAATTCTCTCTGAATAAGTTCCTTTAGGGCAAGAGAATTTAAAATCCCATGCTCTCCAGGTTCCTCCATCTTTACGATTACCAGTTACTGGTTCTCCAATACCATCAAAGGATACCATATCATAAACTGCCCAAGGAGTTAAATAGTTAGTATTGTTAGGAGCCTTAATGTCACTAAATCCGCCAAAATTAAATGTTGTCATATTTTATAATAAATTAATCAATATTAAAGTTAAGATCATCTGGTAAAACTTCATTACTATCTGGATTATCTATTTCATCTTCTATATTATCAATCTCACTAGCTAAGTCTATATCATTATCTGCTGATTCTTCTTCATTAGCAATAGTTTCTTCAACAGTATTACCAATTAAATAGAAGGTTCCAGGTACTTTATCTCTATCTTTAAAGGTAAATTCATCTCCATACTTAGAAAGCTCTTCATTGTTCTTTCCTCTATAACTTACAGTATGAGATTTAGTTAATTTATTTCCTCCTTTAGTACCAAAAGAATCAGCAGAACCAATTACAGGAGTTTTCTTCTTATTCTTTACCTCATATTTAATATCTATTTTATCTCCTTCTTCAACTCCTAATGCCTCAATAGCTGCATTATTAAGGATATATTTATTATCCTCAAGTCTTAAAGTTGGATTAGGATTATCATCATCTTTTACTTTAGTTGCTTTAGAACTACTAGTTTTCTTTTCTTTAGAAATAGAGACCCCACTTAATAGAGAAGTAATATCTTTCTCTTCATTAGTAACCTCTCCGGTTTCAGTATCTACTAATTCTACTACAATTGTTGCTTTATTAATCGTCTTCATTATTGTCCTCGTTTTCAAATTTATTAATAGTATCAATAACTAACTTCATATTTGGCTCTATATACTTATCTGCAAAACATCCTGCAACAGAACGACAAGTATCATTACCATTAGTTCTTGTCCTAAAACGATAATGAACTTCATCAGTTCCATCATCTACATAACGTTCTGCATATATAATATAAGAGAATAGTCCATCCAAATAAATGGCATTAGTTAACATTTTTCCAGTAGTCCATAGCCTATAACTAGGGTCAATATCGGTACCGCAATTCTCAATATGAGAAATAAAGATAACAGTAAGATCTTCTCTAAGATTCATGCAACTTTCAATAAGATCATAGTAGTTCTTAGCAAGGGCTATGAACTTATCATATCCTTTAATATTTGCATTTTTAAAGGTTTCATTACTTAACAAATAATTAGCATCATCAAGTACTACTACCTTAATATCCTCTCTTGTCTTGGAAATAAGTTGCAACATCTTAGTAATATTAGCATAATTGTTATTAATAAACCAATTACCTACTAATTTCTTATCTGCTATCTTAGCCTTAGGATACTTTTTTCTAAAGCCAGGAATTTGAAGTTGCTTATTAGTGCAACTAATAATAAAAGTTGATTCTGGGTCTAAATATTTAAGACTAGTACTCTTGCCACTATTAGATAATCCAGCAAGACATATAATATTACTCATAGAATAAACGTTAAATCAGTATGATTTTCTTCTTGATTATCTGATTCATGATTATCTGATTGATTTATATTATCTGAGAATATATTATCATAATCATTTATTTCTTCAGGACTAGGAAGTTCTTTAAATATACCAGTTGCTCCATCAAAATAACAAACATCGGCTGCATTACTTTCCCCATATCTATTCTTTAAACATATCCAACTTCTACAGTGAGAACCTAACTTTTTAGCATCATATTCTCTATAAGTAGAAAGATGATCAGATTGAGGATTATATAAAGCTAAAATTATTTCAGAATCTTCACTTGGACCGCCGCTCTCCTTAATATCATCTATCATAGGTTCGTTAAATCCTAAGCGTTTTCTATCCATACTACTTCCTGCTCTATTGACTTGCATTAAATTTAGAAAAGACATTCCAGTTCTATTTCTAATGGAAACTTGCATACTAGAATATCTATCTATTTCTCCTTTTTTATTGCGACCACCTTCAGTTTTTAATAGACCCATGTGATCAGTAATAGTAAGTAAGACTTTATCAGGATTATTTGGAACATATCCAGTATGATGCTCTAGGTCAGTAAATGTTCCATTATTTTCTAATGTCTCAAGAATAATTCTATAAGCACCATCAGAACTTACCCTTCTCTCTACTATATGGAAAATTCTTCTTACCTTTTGAATCCATGGAAGAGTCTGAAGTACATAGTTATATTCTTCGTCAGTCATTCTATATCCTTTCTTTCTTCCAAGAATCACTTTAGCAGTAAGAGTATAATTAAAGTGTTCCTTTATATATATACTCATTAACTTTGCTTCAACAAATGTTTTAGCCATCTCTAAAGCAAATAAGGTAATTTCAAGTTTTCCATCATCTAAATGTTCCATTATAGGCTTATATACATAAGCATATAACATAGCACTAGATTTACCTACTCCAGTTCCTGCAAATAATAAAGTATCAGTAGATTTAGTTAATCCATCTGTCAAATCTTCAAGTTTTGGTAATCCTAAAGAAAAACCTTGATTAAGACCTTCTCGACCTCTATCAATCTCTTCTAACAAAGGGTCTTTCATAGACTCTTAATTACATCATAATTAATATTAGCTAACTTTCCTTCTTTTAGAGCCTTTAACTCATTCCAATTTTGATTTATTACGAAAGTAGCCAAACTCATATTTATAAAATGGACATCGTTATCTTTCTCCCACTTTAATAAGTCTAATATTTCTTTATGTTTATCTAAACTCCAATGAATAGTTTTTCCATAATATCTGAAAAACTCTTCTGGACTATTGAACTTTTTAGCAATACCCCTAGCCGCCATTATAGCACCATTAATGTTGATAAACATTGGATATGCTTCAAAAAGTTCTTTACCCATTTCAAAAGAACTTCTCCATATAGTTTTAGCAAAGTTCTTATTAAATGGTATATCTAAAGGATTAAACTTTTGTCCTTTTAAAGGAATTTTATAACTTTTAAGTATAATACCTTTAGATTGTAAGGATGTTAAAATATCTCTAAGTTCTATTTTATTTTCATGTAATATTCTAACAAGCCTAAGGAAATGGTCGCCTGGATATTCGTTTTGTAATAACATTATATATTTAATTACAGCTAATTCGTTAGGAGTAATAACATATTTATCCATAACGGCCATTTCCTCATTAAAATCAAAATCGAATTTATTCAAAACAGTTAAAAAGCTAAAAAGATTACTCTTATTTATCTCTTAACTGTAAATAGTTTAATTACTCTTTCGAGTCGGATTCTTTTACATACGGTTTCATAAATTCTCTACTCAATTTAGAATATTGTTCGTACATATGTCGCATATTGTACATATTCTCATATGCTTTTTTTACACTAATATTTTGAGATCGTACTGCTTGTTCATATGTACTAATAACTGAATCAAGTAAGAGAAGATCAATCTTATCGTCTATTTTCATAATCAAAAACGGAACATTAGATTTTGTATAGGTTTCTTATAAGGTTCATATGGTAACCCTTTCAAAACCTTATCTAAATTATTTTCATCTATAACAACATAAGGATTTCTAGAATGACTTTTCTTAAACCACTCAGTTTCGACACTATGATTAATTACTATATTAAAGATTTCAGCATTCTTATTATCTTCAAATCTAATAACTCTTCCAGTTCTCTGAGTTGCTTTTATTTGTGAACTATCAAGTCCTAATATAATAGCTACTGACAATCCATGAATGTCCATTCCTTCATTAGCTTTAGCTACTGTATTTAATACACCATCCTTCTGTTGGTTGAATTCATCTATAGTAATACGCCCCTTCTTTTTTGACAACCTCCCAGTATATACTGAACCTATTCCTATGGATTCAGCCATTTTTACATTATTTGAGAAAGTTATTATTTTTTTATTATATCGAGCCTCTATTATTTTTCTTGTTATTTCAAGTTTCTTAGGATGATTGTTTATAAACTTTTTTCTGGCCTGTAAACATCTCATAAATCCAGCAACATGATTTTTTATTGCTTTAAGAATATTCTTCTTGTATGATTCATCCTTATTTTCGCATAATTCATCTCGATATTTTATTTGGTTTATATATCCCCGGGGTCCGGTCATGGACATTATTAAATTAAAATTCCAATTAAAGAATTCAAAATGTTCATTAAATTCTCTTTGATATTGATCATACACTTCTATGTCTGGAACATCAATAATTACTTCATATTCAGTATAAGGTGATACCCATCCTTTTACTAATGCTTCAGCTAAAGGTATTACATCAATTATAGGGCAATATTTACTAATTAATTCATGCTTTCCATCAAGTCTAGAAAATGTAGCTGTAAGTCCTAATATATAACGATACTTTACTTTAGTAAAGAGTTGTTTAAATGAATCAGCTGCATACCGATGTATTTCATCAAGAACAAGAATAGAACAATTCCATTCATGTTTAATTACAGTATTAATTACTTCTACATCAGTTACTTCTGATAACATTCTTTCTTCTAATTGAGCTCTCCATTGTCTTTGAAGAAGATCAGTTGGAACAACAACTAATATCCTTAAATTAGGATATTTCTTATGTATTATACTTATAGCATTTAAGGCTACTCTAGTTTTCGGTAATGTTATCATATGGCTTTTTATCCATATTTCTATAAATTACTTTATAGCCCCGCGTACCTATTCTCCGTGCATTTTATGTTTAGGAGTCGGACACTCTTGGGAGGATTATATTTATTCACCTCCTACGCTGTACGATGATTCAGAACCTTTCGCAATTTCTGAATTTATCTCGGGATTTTCCTTTGCAGGATTTTCCCCGATATTGCCCGATAATAATTCCGAAGATTTCTCAATCGGAACGGCATATCCTTTTTCTATAGGAATATATTCATTAGAATAATAGAATTTTGCTCCATTACTTCTGACTACTGGAAAAATATATCCTATTGTACCTCTAGGAGCACCAAATCCAGTACAACCTTCTATGCAGCCTTTACATTTATTATGTACCCATTTTTCTATACATTGATGCTGTCTAATATCTCTATCAGACATAGACAGATTAGAACTCTACTTTTTCAAGCTTTATTCCTCTAAGGTCAGCAACCTCTTCAATTTGCTTTACTCTTTCGTTCCATTGACGCATATGATAGCGAATTTCATCTTGAAAACGGAAGAGTACTTTACTTCTAAGAGCAAGTAATTGTTCAGTGGTTAATTCTGAATATCTTTTACTCTTTAGGTTAAGCATAGCTCTAAGTTCAGAATAAGATAGACCAGTTTGTGAAATCTTTAGTTTTACATTTTGCTTAAGATTATGACGTTCTTTAATTACATCAAGTCGGTCACGGTTCTTTCCAGTCTTCTCGTCCTTTTCTTCGAGGTCTTTTTTCTCTTGCGGAGTAAACCATACTCCAAGTTTAGTAATAAAGTTTAAAGACAAATGACTTCTATCAAATACACCAAGTGCATCAAGACATCCATCTCTTACATCACCTACAGTAATATCTCTAAACTCAGCAGGATAACCACTTACTACAGAATCGATATTAATCTTATAAAGATCTTCGCCATATCTTTCTTTATAGGCAGGTTGATCCACTAAGTTAAGCATATCCTGTAGGAATAAGAATCTCTTATATTCAGGACGTTCCTTAGGAATATTTCTTTGGTAACGATTCTCAAGCCAACGAATAAAGAGTTCAGTATTACACTTTCTCTTTTGTTCATCAACTATTTCAAACAGATGATGACGACCTGGATTCTTATCATCTTTACTATAAAGCATGGACATACAATGCTTATAGAATTGATTAAGTTGTTCCGGAGTTGCATCAACTAACTTGACTTCTTCTTGAACAGTTTGACCATTTACATTCTTTTTTGGACCTTTCCAAATATAAGAATTTACGTTATTCTTTTCGTCTAATGCTTTACTTAATTTATCAGCTAAAACTCCCATAATATTTATTTTTATTGTTCTACATAATATATTCTTGTTCATCTGTTTTCTTTTCTGCAATGAAACTAATAAATTCACAAGCTGTAGTTCGATACAACTCCATTGTTTTGGTATTAGGATTGTACCATTCAGTTCTGCCTGATTCTACATCATTATAAGTTAAATAACCAATTTCACCTAATTTTAAATCTCTATGATTCCAATTAGGCCATCTAGTTACTAATTTATAAACTTCTTTTGGATCTGAGGGTTCAAGGTTCTTAAAAACATATATAATATAACCCATTTCCCTTACTTCTCCATCTATAAGTTGTGCATGAATAGTTATCATTTATTATAATCTAAACAACCATACTTTGCAAAATCACATCTACATAGTTCCATATTTTTTAAACACGGATACCTTATACATTTCTTACAAGTTCTTTTAGGATATTTTAATTCTATCCCAGAGCTATCAGTTATCATTTAAGTAGAAGTAATAATAAAGATATAATAATTCCTGAGCCTAAACAAGTATTTAACACTTTTTTCTTTTTAATAACAGAATTTAAGTGTTTAATATTTGATTCATACTTAATCTTATTAAGAGAATCTAATTTCTCATAGTTAGAATTTATATTTTCTAAAGTAGAGATTTTATCTTTTAATAAAGAATTCTCTTTCTTAAGATAAGAGTGCTCATTAAAAATTAAATTAGTTGTCTTTAGTTGAGATGGAGTTATTAATACTATCGAGTCTCTGATAACCGGATATGTAGTCTGAGAAGAACCTACAATCGGAATCAGTAGACTGATTAATAATAATAGTACGAACCTTCTCATAAGTTTCCTTATTATTAATAATTTTAGTTTCTATTTTTGGAAGAATAACTTTTAAACTATCATTATTCTTACTAATAGAATCTATCTGAATACTAATAGAAGGAATATCTACTTTATTTATTTTTCTATTATTATAAATAAGATATGATATTCCTCCTAACATTAATATACAGAATAAAATTATTAGTATTTTAATTGAGGAGCGCATCACTTATCTTCTTAGCTTTAGCAGCTGAGAGACCATCAGTAAGCTCTAGAATTTGTTTCTCATCATCTGGTAGTTTACTAATTGCTTCTGCTTCCTTCTGAGCTTCTTTATATTTAGCCTCAGCTTTAGCATATCCTTCGCTAAAGTAATCTAAATCTTTAGCTGCAATAGTATTTAGCAATTCTTTACGGAAGTTCTCGTCAAAGATTCCTCCACGAGTCTGTGGAATAAGTAGCAAAGACTTATTAAACTTAGATGCTCTTCCTTCTGCAATCTTTTCTGCAAGTTCCTTATCAAGAACGTCTCCATCTCTTTGAACGGCTACACCTACAGAAAGAACATAAGGAAGATGTGCACGAATCATCTTGTATTCGTCAATTAAAATATTAGCACTCCCATTAATCTTAAATCCCTTAAGGCAGATTGTCACTAATTGAGTGTGACCGAGATAGTTCTGCTTCTCTACTGTTACAAACTCTCTACTAATAGTTTTAACTACTTCTTTTTCCATAATTTTAATTAATTAAAAGATTTATATATGTTAATCCTCCTTTGGAACAATAATTTCTTTTGCTTTCTCTACCATCTCTTTGACTGGGTCTAGAGCTATACTCTTTGCTTTCTTTACAGTCTTTGTCTTGAAATGAGTGATAGATTTATATGCATGACCACATACTGAACACACATATTTACCAGTTGATTCTACATACATATGCTCTGTTGTTCTTCCACAGATAGAGCATTTTAAATTAACATTCTTCTTTGTCATAATCTTTAAAGAATTTGTTTATAAGTCTACTAATGGCTCTATTATATTTTCTATTATATCTAGAATTCCATCTACCATGATAATAAATATACTTTATATCCTTAGAAGTTATATTATAAATAACTCGATTATTATCTCTAATAAATGGATTAATTACAACATTATCTATCTTTAATGTATAATGATTAGATGTGTATTCTCCTAATGGAGTTCCATACTTATTATGTTTCTTTATATTATTATAGATACATGAATTACTTGGTAAGCAATCGTCATCAAATAATACTAAAGCAAAAGAAATATTTCTTTTCTCTAATTCCCTAGCTATGCAATAAGTAAGAAAACAACATCCTCCTTTATTTACATTATATAAGCCATCTAAGTCTTCACATAGACAAGTTAGTTTTACTGCTAATTCTTGTCTACTGTAGGTTTCTTTTCGTGACATAAATCTCTAATTTCTTTCCACATCTTCCCAAACTCATTAAGATAAGTTTTTAAAGATATAGTATGATCTTCTGGATACTTAGATGTACATCTATACATTATTATACGTTTTATTGCACTTCCTAAGTCAATTCCATATATAGGGGAACCCCATTCTTCTCGTTCTCCTACTTTACCTTTATTGACTATCTTTTTAAAAGATAAATCAAATAAAGCAGAATCTTCGCTAATAGGAACAAGCCTAAAGTCTTTCTCTTCTATAATCATTTTTTCTCAGAACCTGGTCTGGTCATAGTAGCTTTAGTCTTATTATCCATTCTATCAAAAGCTGCCTGTCTAGCTTTCAGAGTTACTAGTTTCTTTTTGTACTTCATTTTTAGATAAGATTTCTTTATAAACTTTATATCTCAATATATCATCTGCATTATCTATAATACTTTCTATAGATTCTGTTATATTATCAGTATAATCTGACTTTATATATCCTACTTCAGTAAGATCAGAATCTGGCCTAAACTTTATAGAAGAAAGAACTATTAAATCTCTAATAATAGTCTCCAGATAATTAGTACTATTATCTATTCTATCGTTTAATTGCCATTCATTTAATTCTTCGAAATTAAGAGAACCTTCATTAAAATATTCTTGTATTAAATATAGTTTCATTAAGTCCTCCTCACAAGAAGAAAGCATTCTTGCATACATTCGTATGTTTCTTACTCTTTCACATATATTAGTACTATAATACATATCTATCATTATAGCATACAGATAGTTTTTACAATCATTTAGTAAATCCTCCTTATTCTGTATATCTATATTTAATAGATTTTTATTAGTAGAATATCTTTTAGTAAAGTCCTCACTCAATTGTAGAGATTTTGTACTCATAATTTATTATTGCTTCCATTCCTTTAACTATGAGATCTTCTTTATTTGGATTTTCTTTTCCAAATATAACATTATTATCTAAAGCTATAGTTAGAAAGTACCAACCTTCCGTATCTGCAGAATATAGCAAACTAAAATCATATTCATCTAAGAATATAAGAAGATCTTCTAAAGAAGGAATACTTGTCCATTCTAATACATCTTCATAATTATTATAGTCTACTAAATCGCCGCAACAATATATATGTCCTAATGGTGAGTAGGCATAATATGTTGGAATATTAAATCCTAATTCTTTAAGCTTCTTTGCGCTTTCCAGACTTATCAACTTCTTTTCTAACTTCATTATAAATAAAGTCTAAATAATTATCCTTATCTTTAATAATATCTATATCTATAATACTTAAAGATAAGGATAATAGATATAACATTTCAAATATATTACAATCATACTCAGACGAAGTATTAATTATAAAATTTGTTACCTTTTTAGAAATATCTATAAGTTCAGATACTCGTTTAGAACCTAGTTTCTGTAATTTTTCTTTAATTTCTTGTTCCATAATTATTTCAAAAAAATAAGGGAAACTGAGTTTACAAATAAACCCAATTTCCCCTAATAGTTATATACTTTTACTGGCATCATTAGCCAATTTGTCGCATATAGTATTTAAGAAATCAAGTCTTGAAGGATTACTTTGATGCCCTTTTACCCATTGAAACTTTATTGGAGTTTCAACTAAAGATTGCGCTCTCACTATTTCAGACTTAAACCTTTCTATTAGTTTTACATTCTTTTTAGGTTTCCAACCTAAAGATGCATTACCAATAACATACATACTATCAGATAAAACTAATAGTGAATGTATAGGTTTCTTTATAGATTTTAATGCAGTTAGTGCTGCAATAATCTCCATAGTCTGATTCGTAATGTCGGTATATGGTTTGTCATTCTTTGATTTAAAACAATGACTTCCTTGTTGCAGCACATTATAATTAATATCTGCTATAACAATTCCAATACCTCCTTGATTACGAGCTGGGGAGTAAGCGCCATCTGTGGCTATAATATAATCTTTCATAACTTGATATAGTTACGAATCTTTTTGTTAAAGAGTGGAGTATACCAAATAACTCTATTCTTTGAATCTACCGATATATCTAAATGATGTACGGCTATAATAATTAATAAAAGTAAAATAAGTAAAACCATATTGTAGGTAACGATGGACTCGAACCACATTTCTGACATACCAATCAGCGACTTTTCCTTTAGTCTATATACCCAAACTTAACTGTTGTTTTACTAACAACTAAAACCTCTTGGTGAAAGAAGTTGGACCACCCAGACTCAAACTGAGACTGACAGACTCAAAATCTGTAGTGCTAATCATTACACCATGGTCCAATAACTTCTCTTTTATAAAGAGAAGTCTAAACTTATAAAAGTTTAATCAGGGCACACAGTAGAGTCTACAACTGTTGTATCACTTACAGAATCGAGACTATCAACCATTACGGTATCAGTATCTGTAGTAGCCTTAGTGGAACAGGTAGAGTTACCACAAGACATAAAACTAAGTGACGCAATAATTGCAAACATAAAAATTAACTTTCTCATAATAAAATTAAATTAAATCCTTTTAAACAAAATCTTTCAATTTTTCTATATAAGAATCATCTTCCGCATATCCTTCAGAAGTGAGGAATGCATAATAGTTTCCTCCTTTATATTTAGATTGAATTAAATTCTTATAAGCTATAACTGATTCGGTCCAATGTCCAAATTTTCTATATCTATTCCCCTTTCTAAGTCCAAATAAATTATTATGGGACTTTAAGATAGAAGAAGTATAATTACCAGTTTCTAGCTTTGCTTGAGCAAGAACAATATTAGGATGAGAAATATTATTCTTGCGAAGTTCTTTCATCAACGTTTTATCATTTAAGGGTTCGTTGATGACTTGCTTATTTAAAGCAACTTTAGATTTACTCGATACTGAATCCTTATAAATCGAGTCTTTGTGAATAATTAATTCTACTTTTGGAGTTGTTGGAAAAGAAGGCTGTGATGGATGAGTAAACGATAGTACGATGATTGTCAAAAGAATTCCCAACATAAAGTAGAATCCACCAAAATAAATTCTTTCTTTCATAATCTATAACTTTTAAATTATCTGTAATTAATTAAATGGGCATATTCCAGCTTCAATTACTGGCCCATATAATTTTTCATATCCTTTCTGATAAGAAACCCATAATTTTTTAATAAATGTCTTAATCATTTTCATAAATTAATTTAATTTAGTTAACAATTAATTATCTATTTACAAATATAGGTTTTAGTTATTGTGTACGCAACCAATTTCAAGAAATCTTGATATTAATCAATAGTATCAAGTTTTACTACATACATGAAATGTCCGCCAATTTTTTTACGGTGCATTGAGTATCCGAAATTTTCTAAAGCCCTTATAGTAGGATAAAAATAGGTATTATACTTTTTATGTGCTTTAGAAAGAATTTCCTTAATTTTATCACCACTTAAAGTTGCCTCTTTACCAATAACACTTCTTATCTCTTGTTTAATGTTATTTGCCACAGTCTTTAAGTTTTAAAAAGAAAGCATCTCTGTTCGGAAGATTAACGTAAGAAACTACCCTACTTAGAGATGCTAACACATATATCTTTTATCGAAGATATTAAACGCTCAGACGCTTCATGTTGAACATCCAAGAGAAAGTCACTTTACATTTTTTCCTAGCCTTCACCTCTGCTAGATTTTTTATGGGTTTGTCGGTTTATTCACCCGCCGACTTCTTCGTAACTACAACAGTCCTAAGCGTCCTGGTGTAATATATCTTATAACT
>JALFMW010000052.1 GCA_022782605.1 Clostridium sp.
ACTAATTGAAATGCTGTATTTATAGAATTAGCTGGTCTTACATCTGCTTGTCTAGTATTAAAACCATTTGCTAATAAATCATCAAAAGGAATTGAAAGACAATTATGCATTCCTACAGCATAGCTATCTAAATCATGAGTATAAATTATATTATTTAGATGATTTTTTCTAGCCATATCTGACATACAATAGTTAAGAGCATAATCTTTCATTAAAGCATTTGCAGCCTCTCCGCGGCGGCCGCCAAAAGAATACTCATCCACATTAGCATTTTGATTTTTTACATCAGATGCCATTAAATGTTTTCCAATTGTTTTTAATAAATCACTTTTACGATTTCTTTCTCGATTTCTTTCATATCTGTAAAGAATATAAGCTTCTGCAACATCTTTTCTTTTTGTTGACATTAAACCATTTTGAACCATGTCTTGTATGTTTTCAACATCCAATAGAGATGAAGATGTCTCAGCTTTTTCTTTAATGTAATCTGCAATATTACCTGCTTTTATTAAAGCATAGTCTGTTTCTTTTCCATCAACTGCTCTAAAAGCAGCAAGGACAGCATCAATAATTTTATTTTGATCAAAATCTACTAATCTGCCATCTCTTTTAATAATTTTTTTCATACATAACCTCCTAATTATTTATATATTTTTAGGTTTCCAATATATATATGAATTTTATGCCAAATCAATTAAACTGATCTGGCATATCCTCCTCTAACAATTTGATATAATCATTTAAATACCAAACTGCTTTTTTTAAATCTTTTAATTCAGATTCTCCTTGTTTTTGACCTGCTCTTGCTATATATTTAACTACATTGCCTAAATTAAAATTTAATTTCCAAGCATGAATTACTTTAATTGCTTCATAAGTAGTATCGCCGCCATAATGAGACGGATGATTTATCAATTCTTTTTTTTCTTCTCTTAACATTTTTACTCCTCTTCTTCAATAATATCTTCACTTGTATAACGCTCATGTTGTAATTTTATTTGATCTCCAACAACTTCCGTTATTTTATATAATTGATGACCACCTGTATTTTTATATGTCTTTCCTACAAACATATCATCTCTTCTAAAACCAGTAACCATAATCATATTTCCTCTTGAGAACCAAGACTTTTCTATAACATGTCTATGTCCATCATTTCCCATAATAGAAATTTGTTTTTTGAACATTGCATAGTATTCTTTTGTGAATTTAACTGTAACTACTCCTGTTGTTGTTAATAGAGTTACTGTAGATTTTGAATCTTTTTTATCAATGACAGTTCCAATTATTCTATGTAGTTTATAAATTGGAATCTTATGCTTTCCTCTTTTAAAATAATAATCAATTTCTGGATTTTCAGGTAAAGAAGAAAAATCTACAATTCCATATTTATTTGAATCAACATATTTTAATTCATGGTCTCCATGATAAAAGCACATTGCACTCATTTCCCAATGGGAAGTATTTCCACTTGCATATTTATTCCATTGTTCTAAAAATAAAGCTTTATTAAAACTATCTAATAAAATTTTATTTCCTTTTATATAGTCTCTTGCTGGATCCATTAATTTCTTATAAATATTATCCCATTTAGTTTGAATAATACAAGTAATATTGTTAATATATTCTAAATCATCACCATAATCTTTAGATAAGAATTTATCGAAAAATACTTCACAAGAATTGTCAAAAGTATAATACTTCCCAACTTTTCTTGTTTTTAAGTATTTATTAAAATTAAAGATTCTTATTTGAAACTCTAATTCTTTTGGAATTAAGTTTCGTTGGATTAACCCATTAAAATTCTGTAATGTTAAACGAGTTTTTGGTTCACTTATTAAAGAAATATAATAAGCCATAATATTAACTCTACTACCAAAACCATTTTTTTCTAACTCATCAAAAGCACCTGCTTTTATTAAACTAATAATAGCTACTTTTCCTATTCTTCCGCTTCTATTTAAAAAATCTTTGAAACTTAAATATGGACGCCCGCTTTCAATAATAGAAATGGTATTTGAATTAATGCCAGTTAAAGCTTTCATTCCAAATAAAATTTGATTATTTTCAATATCAGGTTCAAACCTCATTTCTGATTTATTTATATCAACTAAAGAAACAGTAATTCCATGTGATAAAACGTCTCCAAGAGCAGTAGCTATTTTTCCATAATCAGAACCTTTTTCTTTTTTCTTTTTTCCTGATCTATCTGGTAAATCTTCATATTCGCATTGTGGATCTTCTTTTTCATAGATATCTACTATAGTTTCTTTTTCTTCTTCCTCTAAAGATCCACTATTAACTACCAAACATGCAGTATCCCAATAAATAGGATTCCATCTTGTAGCAATATATAATGTTTGGAAACCAATGAAGCTATATGCGAGGGCATGAATAATACTAAATGAATACCCCATCTGAGGGCCAACTCCGCAGTCCCATATATATTTACCAAGAACTTCTGATTTAGCTTGATCTAGAATTTTTTTATGTAATTCTGGTATTTTGCTCATTTGTTTTTTGCCGACAATTTTTCTTGCCATATTAGCTTCTGCAAGAGTAAAACTACATATATTTTCATCCATTAGCATTTTCATTAACTGCTCTTGGCTTGGCGGAACTCCATATGAACTTAAAAAATATGGCTCTAAAACTTTTTGTTCTTCTTTTGATAAGCCATATTTATCCATTTCATCATACCATAATGAAATTTCTTGCTTAAAACGACAATACTTTTCCATTGGAGTCTCTTGTCCTTTTTCAGAAGTCATAAGTCTCATCAATCCATTGGCATCACTCATTTCCATAATAGTTTTAGGTTTTATTTTCTTTGCTGCTTGCGAACCAACATCACTATCAAATTGGAAAGTATTTAATACACTATTTTCTTGTAAAGCTTTCCAACATTCTTTATTGTCAAGAGGTAATACATTAGGATGAAAATATTTATTATAAGTTTCTTGCAACGATAAATTAGAATCTATTTCATGTTCTCTTTGAAGAAGCTTTATAGTATATAATAATTTATCTTGGACTTCTGTTACTAAGAAATCATATTTTGTGAGTCCTGCAGCTTCCGCATCATGTAAATCATATTGTGTAATAATTTCACCTTCTGGTGTCTTCATAAAACACCCAAATTCATAAGGATCTTCATCAAACAAAATAACTCCAGATGCATGACTACCTCTTTTTGAAATCAGCCCTTCAATTCCTTTTATTATTTGCAAAAGCCCATCATATTTTTCTACTTCATTTATAAAATTTTGAACTGGTTTTCTACCTTTATCTGTATCTCCATAAAGCATATCATCAATACTCCACAAAAAACCTCTTTCTTGAGGAACAAGAGAAGATAAATATTGACTTGTATCAATATCTATTCCATCCGGACATTCTTCGCTACGATAACCGCGGCAAGCAGTCAATATCGCAGATTTAGTTGATTCAGTTCCAAAAGTAGCTATCAAGGTACATCCACAATTTCTTTTTGTTTCTTCATCAAGATCGTCAATGAAATTTTGACTTCTTTCTTTTTTAATTTCATTTAAAATTATAGGTCTACGAGAAGGACATAAATCTAAGTCTATATCGCCAAGCTCTGTCCGCTCTTCATTCAAATCGTGTTCCCCATCATTTCTGATGGCACAGACTATATCTTATTCTTTAAATATTTTCTATTAAATAACCATAATAGTATCCATTTTTTGCTCTAGCTGCTTTTAATCCCGTTCTTGCACTTTCTACTTTTGTAGTTTTACATATTTTATTTTCTACAAACCATTCTGCGCAGTCTTTTACAGAATCAAATTCTTTATGAAAATTATCTTTACTTATTTGTACTTTTTGTCCAGTTGCTTGTCTAAATGTAAATCTTGGAATGTTATTTTGATTTAATATATCATCTACTGTTGAATGATCAATTCCAAAATTTAGAGCTGTTTTTCTTGCACTTTTTGTTTTATAATAATCTTCAATAATTTCTTTATTTGGAAGTATTTTATGATATCGCTGACCTCCAAATGTCTCATTATATCCCTTAATAAAACTATTATAGTAGTCTATCCAATAAATTTCTGCTTTATCTAATTGTTCAAAATTTTCTATATTATCTTGAAGAATTTCAAAAGTAAAATTTTCTAAACCATATTTTCTAATTGCTTGATATAAAGTTTTGTTAATATCATTTTGATGAGTTCCAAATGCATGTCTTTTATGCTCTTCCCATCTTTCTTCAGCAGTTTTTATTGTTTGACCAATATAACATTTATTATTTATTTTATTGGTTATTTTATAAATTAACATTGTTAATTCCTCCTTTTCATTATTATATGAAAAATGAATTAACATTTTTCTACCTTTTTGACCAAAGTGGTAGAAAATATTTAAAGATTTTCGCACTTCGAGTAGCAACTCATCTTCTACTCTACTCCTTTCGGATAGTCGTTACACCTTACAGCAATTGCTATTACTGTCTTGGCACTGGATTACCTTCAACTTTACTTGTTCAGGCTTCCCGGTTAGCGTAAGAACTAATTAGTCATTTCCTACTAAAAACTTATTCGTTTCTTACACACCCTTGAGTAATAAGGTTCACGAAATTTTTTATACTATGTATCACTACATAGGGAGACTATTTCTTAAAAGTTTTAATCTCCAGAAAGGCAGATCCCACTCTATCGGGTCCAGCTGAGTAATTCCTAAAAGATAATGATTTAAACCAGAACAGCTAGAACCTCGCCCAGCTCCTACTAAGCTGCCGCATTTCCAAAATGTATTTACATAATGTTGTAATGTAACTGGATAAGCAAACATATTAGTTTCAAGTTTTTGTCCAATAATACGTTTAACTCTAGCTTCTTCTTCAAGTCTTTCATAATAAATTGAAGTATCTTTTTTTAGCTCAGTTAATTTAGAAAAACACTCATTAACCCAATATCTTTCAATATCGTCATCAGAATTAAATAAACTTGCAAGTACAGGATATTTTTCCTTTATTTCACAATAATCTTTTTTTTCATAGTATTTTACACTTACTTTTGGAATGGTTTGTTTATGTAAAAGACTATAATCTTTTATTTTATTAAAAATTTCAATGCTATTATTGAACATTTCTTTAATAAAATCTTTTTCATAAGAAGCTAATAAATTTGTAAAAATATCATCTTGGTCTTGAAGATAAGCATAATCATAAAATCCATCAACTTCTCGATCACCATCTTTTGAATTTAAAAAAGCTTTATGAACATAACGATCTTCTTTTTTAAGATAATGAGCATCACTACCAATAACCATTTTAATTCTATAAAAATTAGCTATTTTTTGAAGCTCTTTGTTAGCTATAATCTGATCTGTGCTTGCGGCTGGTGCGCACTCTATATAAAAATCATTTCCAAATATAGATAACATTTCTTCTATAAAATGGCAAATTTGCACATAAGATTCAGTCTCTTGATCTTTATCTCCAACGACTCTTGCCTTTGACATTGATACTGCGCAAGAGGAGAGTTCCCCGCCCAAACAAGCAGAAGTTGCTATTAAATGTCCAGGATTTTTACTAATAATTTCTTTTAAATCTTCTTTTAAAGTTGGTACTCTCTCCATTCGTCGATCAACATAAGAATTAAACCATGCTTTTGAAGATAAAATTCTTAATTGTTTATGTCCAATTTCATCTTTTGCAATTAAAATAAAATGATAATATTTTTGTCCCAACTCTCTTGAGTCTGTTAAATAAATTTCATTTCCTAATGCAACTTTAAAATTTGGATATTTTTCTTTTATTTCTTGAGCATATTTATTTACTTTTATATGAGAGCTTAAACTTTCATGATCAGTAATTGCAATTCCATTTAATCCAATTTTTATTGCTCTATCAATTAGATCTTTTGGTTTATTGATGCAATCAATAAGTCGTTCATTGCTATATTCTGTATGAGAATGCACCTCAAAACGGTCTATTTGTTTCATTCTTTTCTCTCTTTCTTTGTCTTTATTATAATATAATTATATCATATTTTAATAAATATGTCAATTTATTCTATTCATATACAGTAATTGTTTTAGCATTAGCAAGAAAATTTTCTAATATAATAAGATTTAATTTCATATAATACTTTGTTCATTCTGATATCTCCTCTTCAATGTGTTTTGAATTTTTGTCATCCCTTTGATTCCACCGATTTCAAATGCAATATCTGTATTATTTTCTGATAATTTAGTGTAAGCTTCTATATCCTTTATATATTCAATGCCGATAATTTCATTTGCAGTAATTCTTTTCAGAATTTCATCAGCTTTCTTCTTTGTTATAATTTTCATTCTTTCTACCTTCCTTTAGTTGCTCTGCTATCCTTTCAAATCGTAAGCACACATTATCATATTCCTTTTGCATTTTATCACTTACTGGGGCATATTCAATACATAATGCTTTAACAAAATCATCAATAGCCTTATTATAACTTATTTTATTTTGGAGCAATATAAGATTTACTATTTCAGTAAGATTTACCAATACATCATAATCATTTGTTTGATGATTAAAGTCATAATACTTTTCTATCTTCCTAATTTCTGTTTTAATTTCATCAATCGTCATATAAATCATCCTCCATTTCCTTTAATTTCTGCTTTGCTTCTGCTTTTGTGAGGAATACGGTTTTGCCAAAATCATAAATATCTACAAGTGAAAATGTTGATTTTGAAACTTTATGTTTATGTACTGTTCTATAAAAAGTTTTTCCATCTACATCCACTTTTTCTGTAACATCATCCCACCAAGTCGTGTTATATACTGTTGTTCCAATAGGACAAGG
>JALFMW010000054.1 GCA_022782605.1 Clostridium sp.
AGCAAATTTTAGTTAATAAAAGTTAAAATAATATAGGAACTATGGCAAACTCGATACTTTTAGCAGATTGTCTAAGATTCTTAAATTTTTCTTTAATATCTTCTATCTTAGTATCTCTCGGTATTTGGGGATAACTCATATAGGCAACCAAGCTATGCATATCACCACTCTGTCCTTCATCATATAGATGAATCATAGATGGATCATTAGTAACAGATGCTAAGATACGACTTTCTTGACTTTGATAATCTTCACTAATCCATTTATTTCCTTTTTCAGCACAGAAACAAGCTCTTGTTTCAGGGTCTCTAGGGAGGTTTTGAATATTGATACTCTTATTATCATCAGAATTCTCTCCTTTACCACTACTTAATCTAGCTGTATCAGTTCCTAATTGATGATATTCGGGATGAATTCTTCCATCCACATCTACTTGGTCTAACCAATTTTGACCATAAGAAGATACAACTTTATAAGCCTCCTTATATTTAAGATAAGGTCCAGCTATACTACATATATTTTTTTGTGGTTTTATAGTGTTAGCATCAACTGATTTCTTTGGCTTCTTCGTTTTCTTATCAATAGTATCACAATTAAATCCAAGTATTTCAAATAATACAACTACCTGTTGATTACTATTCCAATTTATTCTGCATTGTGGATTTGGATTAAAACCAGCAAATAAATCTCCTTGTATATCTTTAAATACAAATGGATAGAATCTTCCTTTATTTGTAAATCCAAATGGAACATCATATATACCCACATTGTAAGTAACCTCTTTACCATTTTCTATGGTACTCTCTTGATGCCCATTTATCATTTTACTTCCCTTAGGAAGATGAACAGGAATCTCTTTGTAATCACCTTCACAAAGTCTTCCTACTCTTCTTTCTATTGTAATATTTGTTCTCGAAGTCTTATATTTATTAAAGTAATTTATTACCCAATTATTTAATTGATTGGTATAATTATCAAGTTCAGCTTGATCTTTCTTCATCTTATTCTTCCAACGGGGAACATCAAGCTTAACTCCACAATACTTAAAATAGACTAATGACTTAATGAATTCATTCTCTATTTTTGCAGCATTTAATAAATCTTTTGCTTTTAATGCTTCAAGTTGTCTCTTCATCATAGGAATTTCATATTTAACATCATTAGCTGCATATGCAATGGTTTCTTCTGTAATTCCTACTTTTATTATCTTTCCTCTAACAGTCTTATCTAGTTCTTCATTACAATATCTTTTGATAGCTGTCTTTAAAGAGAAAGGAGTATATCCTTCTCCAAATAGTTCTTCAGTTCTTTTTCTTAAAACTCCTGATGGATAGCCTAGATATAATAGTTGCTCACATATCATACCATCATACACCTTCTTTGGAATTATTCCTAATTTATATAAGAACAATCCATCAAATAAGTAGTTCCACCATATAGTAAGAGTATTAGGATTTTCAAATATTGGCTTTAATAGTATGGGATCTATTGAAGTACAATCCCATACTATTTGCCAATCTTCAGTTCCTAACTGAATAGTTAATATTTTCTTAGTAAGAAAATTTAATCCTTCAGTTTCAGTATCAGCTCCTAATACTTTTTCAGTCTTTAATAGTTTTAAAGCAAATTCTGGAGATACTACTTTATACTTATCACTATTAAATAAAGTTTTTTGATTAGAAACTAAGTAAATCAAGCGTTATCCTCTATATTTGATTCTCCTTT
Organism: Clostridium sp.; assembly: GCA_022782605.1. Classification (GTDB taxonomy): domain Bacteria; phylum Bacillota; class Clostridia; order Peptostreptococcales; family Peptostreptococcaceae; genus Terrisporobacter. Next base: position 1,726 of record JALFMW010000054.1, read on the forward strand.
GTCAAGTTCTTTTTGCTCCTTATTAAGAAATTTAAAGCACTTTAATTTCCATGCTTCACTTCTACCTGTTTCTTTCTTAATAACGATACCTTCATGAGGTACTTTATTAACGCAATCGGGAGATAATTCTTCCATAAAGAAGTTTTTATCATTAGCCATCTTCTCCATAAACCAAGAACTCCAATCATCTCCTAGATTTTCATCTTTCTTATATAAAGAATCAGCTTTTCCATAATAAAGTTGGATAACTGGAAGTACTCCATCCACATTCCAACTTTTTACAATACGTTGAACTTCCTGAGTACTTAACTCATATATACAACCATCTACATTAGTAAGCGTAATTCTATAAACATAAATTTTATAATGTTTACCTACTGTATACCTTTCATCTTGTTTAGGCGGAACACAGCCATAATCGTAGCTCTTTTGAATATAACTCCCATTATCAGTGAATCCGACTATTTCATAGTAAATAGTCATTCCCTTAGTCATAAATGGTCTAAGTATAGAGTCAGCCTTTACTCTAAATTCATTATTTCCATAATATCCTGATCTAATAGTAGTATCATTATTAATAACTACTTTTCTTGAAGCTATTAAATAATCATACTTAACACCAGTAATTCTTCTATCTCTAGGTACAAACCAATTATATAATTTTTCATACCAACTTAAAGGAGTTTTTGTCATTACATAAGCTGATATAGCAGAAGTTCCGTGCCACTTAGATGATATATGAATAATATCATCTGGATTAATTATATGAGGATCTTTTCTAAGAAGAATAGTTTCATAATGAAAATGAAACTGCTCAGGTATAACTCTATCAAATAGTTTAACTCTCTTATTTTTCTTATTATTATTTCCTCTTTGTATAGAAATATTAGTTTGAACTATATATTTTTTACTAATCCAAAATTCTTTTCCATTATGTTCTACACTATCAAATTCAGTTCCATTTTCTTCTTCTGGAAGTTGAACATTAACTGAATTTAATATCCACTCTTGTAATTTATTATAAGGAAGAAGAAATCCATATGATTCAAATCCCTTTAATCTAATAGCTTTTACTCTTCCTTTTACATTAAATAAACCCTTTTGAGTAGTATCTCTGTTCATTTCAGGTTTTTCATATAAGTTAAGATAACTAAGTAAGTCAGGATTTAATTGCGAATTTACTTGGAAATATACAAACAAACCTGGTTGTTCATCTATCCCAACTATTACACTATATCCTCCTACATGAGCTACTTTCATTCTAGTAACTTCAGGATTTGGATGTTTAGTAAAGTTATCTATCTTAATTACTCTTGAAATGTAGTTCTCATTAGCTAATTTACTTTTTGCTAGTTTCATTTAACTTATTATTTATAAATTCAATTTTAGCTTTATCGGATAACCCCGAATTGTGCCATCTGTGCCCATATGAATCTATATAATCTGAAAATATCTGATAATTATTCCATATTAAAGTATAAGATTTAATAAAATCTTCTGCTTTATATTCTGGATGTTTTTCTATATTAGAATCTATACTATTAAAATAAAGTCTTAGAAATTCTAATTTAGATAATTTTTTATAAGTCTTTATTACTTTATCATCTTTTTTAATAAGAACCTGGAAATATCCAGGCTCTCTTGTAACTTTTGGATAAGTAATTTTTACTTTGGTTTCTTTCTTTTTAGTTCGAGCCATATAATATATGAGATACTTGCTTTTTATAAGTAGTTCTTAACTTATTTAATGCTTTATCTCGAACTTGTCTTGTTCTTTCGGCAGATATACCAAACAATCTTCCTATTTCTCCTAGTCTTAATGCCTTACATCCTAATCCATAATAAAGAATAACTATATCTCTTTCTCTGTCACCTAATAAATTTAATATTAAGTTCATATTAGTATTATCAGATTCTTCATTTAAAGAATAATCTGTTTTCTTAATATTTTGATTAGGTATAATATCAACCATTGTTCCAGCATCTTCTTCATCAGAAATCGGAGTATCAATAGATGACATTCTATTATTATATTCCAAAAGTTTAATTATCTTTTCTTCTGGGATATTCATTATAATAGAAAGTTCTTCAGCACTAGGCTGTCTCTCATTCTTCTGATAGAAGTTACTTATTTCTTTATTAATATTATATAAGATAGAATATTGGGTTGAAGGAATTCTTATAGTTCTATTAGTATTTTGAATAGCTTTAACTATAGCTTGTCTAATCCACCATACTGCATAACTTATAAATTTAAATCCTTTATTAGGATCGAATAATTCTGCAGCTCTAATAAGTCCTATGTTTCCCTCATTAATAAGATCAGCTAACGGGAGACCATTATTTTGATATTTCTTTGCTACTGTTATTACAAATCTTAGATTAGAAATAATTAATTTATCCTTTGCTTTTTTATCACCATTTCTGGCTTTAGTTGCTAAATCAATCTCTTCTTCTTTATTTAATAGTGGAATCTTAGCTACATCTTTAAGATAATCATTGATTTCGCTTCTATTAGTAATGCTTTTAGAGATTGATATGGCTTTCATTAATATTCCTTAGTCTGTTCTAGTTCACACATAAAGTTGGATAATACTTGAGCAAAATCTTCATCACACTTATTATTCCAATAATATTGAAATGAATGAAATACTTCATGCCAGAAAGTATTTAATATCTCATCCTCTTGAATATTATATATTACATTATCTTCTTTTATTCTTCTAGCTATTTTTATTTCTCTATTAATTTCACTAAATGACCCATAATCGTCTCCATTATTTAGCAAATCAACCATAGTTACTTTAATAGTTCTTCCTGCTACCCTAAATTTCTTTGGCAAATTCATTGACGTATGCTTTAAATAAATCAAAGTCAACTTCTGATAAACTATCTCCTGGGGGAATACATCCTTCTTCTAGAAAATCTTCATCTAAAGTATCCCACATCTTATTAAAAAAGTTTTCTCCCGCTATTCCATATTTATTAAATACTTCTAAATTATTTATAGAAATAGGTTTAGGATCAAATTGAAGATAATCAAAATCACCATCCCATCCTTCATTAGTTCCAAAGTAAAATTCTCCATTATAAGATCCAAGAACTTTCTTCAAATACATATATCTTTTATATGTATCTTCATCCATTATAATAAAGAAAAATACATCAAATTCATCTTTCCAATCCAGACTATCAGATATTAGGTAGTAGTTTTTAGTCTTTTCCATTCTTGTATAAAATCAGCACTTAATGTTATAAAAGAATCTTTTATATTAATATTATAATCTGGAGATATATTATTTTCTATTTCATATTGAAGAGTTTTTCTTTTTATTTTATCTTTTATATCTTCAATAGTTAAGCAATCAGTAAATTTAGATACATCTAAACCAAAGACTCCATGTCCTTTTATATCTCCATTGAAACTATATCCTACTTTACATATCATCGAAACTCCTAAATGCTTTTAAACATGGTTGAAGTGGAACACCATTTACTTCATCATTACCATCTGAATAATAGAAGAACTTAACTGTAGCAAAATGATTTTTATATTTAGATTCGAAGTTTCGGACATATTCCTCTCTTTGTTCTCTATCTCCCATAGGTTTAGCTTTAAATAGTTTACCTTTAGGAGTTCTACATATAAAGACCATATCTTCAGAGCCTCTTAGTCCTAATTCTATTCCAGTAACTAAAAACTCCGCATCTTTGTACATTTTAAATTTAATCATTTCGTTTCCTCTATGACCAAATTTATATGCTTTGGTTGGATCTCTAACTACAACTCCTTCCCATCCCTCAGATACATATTGATTATGAAGTTTCATTATATTATCATAACCATGGACAGAAACTTGAGGAACCATTTGACATTGCAGCTCCCCTTCTTTCCATTCTCTATCTGGATCAAATCCCAAATTAAGTTCTTTTTGTATTGCATTGAGAACCTTTAATCTAGTTGCAAATGTAACATTAGGAATCATTACATCATAGATGTAATATTCTAACTTATCACAATCAACTGCATTCTTTTCGAGTCTTGCGGCTCCGGATATTTTTTGTAAAGGCCAACCATGCTTATAGAGCTCTCCATCTAAAACTATACCAGGATGTTTTTTAAAGAAAGCAATAAACTGAGGATTTTCTCTAAAATGAGAAGTAGCATAATCATAATTTCCACCTCCCCTAGATGCAGAATGTATTTCTCCGTCTCTTAGATAAAAAGAGTTTCTTACTCCATCAATCTTTCGAGAAGCATACCATATTTTAACTCCATCTATTGTTTTCTTTGCTACTTTACTTGCTTGCTTAGCAAGCATATGTTTCTTAAATCCATTAGCATCTTCAGTATATTCTGGAAGAATTTTATCAAGTTCTTCTTCTGTGTATTGCTCTGCTTCTTTATCTATTTCTTTATAACCTTTATCTCTATACTCTTTACATATAGCATTAAATCTTAATAAAGTTTGAGCATAAGTATCTCTTTTAACTTTACCTTGAGTTATGGTAATGCTGGGCTGTTCAGTATGTTTTCCACCATACTGATAAGAAAAACGATGGATACAATATCCATCGTTTACTTTATCAAAGTACGTTTCAATACATCTTATTTTACCTTTAGCATCCCGAGATATAAAGAAAGCTTTATTTTGATCTATATTCTCAAACAGATCGGACATACTCTTTATCACTTAATAAAAAATCATATAAATCACTAACTGTATTTAGATGAAGCTCATGTTCTCCAAATAAGTCAGTAAAATATATTACTCTATTATCTGGCTCGTCTATCCACCATTCTATAGTATCCCATCCTAAATCTGTAAAGTAAACTTCCATATATTTTCTTATCATCTTATATGTGAAGTCTACCCACTCATTATTTATAGTATCAATACCAAGGTCGTAGAGTTTATCTTGAAACTCTGTATAACCTTGATATTTGTTTATTAGATAAGTAAATTCTTCTAAACTTAACATTTTTTATCGCTATGTCCAAAGCCTCCTGCACCTCTTTCAGTGTCAGAAAGTGTCTCTACTTCTTCAAAACTTACCTCTGGGTATTTAGTAATTACAATTTGAGCAATCCTATCTCCTACCTTATAAGGAGCTTCTATTAATTCATCCTCCCAATCATCTATTGGAAGTGAAGATGCATAATCAGGAAAATCTACATCTGATAGGATTGTTTGCACAGAATCTTGGAAATTATATCTTTGTCTATCAACATCATCTATAACATCACTAGATTCTCTTGCCATTCTCATAAGAAGAGGAATATTTGTTCTATCTTTATAACATATAAGAAGTTCTCCTCGATAATCTGAGTCAAGAATACCTACACTATTAGGTAGATAACAATTTGTCTTACGATTGGAACTACGAGGGAAGATATACATTACATAACCAACAGGCAGTTCAAAAGCTAATCCAGTATGATATATATGAACATCTTTCTCATCATCGTATTCATAATCTGTTGCTGTAATATCCATTCCAGCACTTCCTGGAGTTGCTCTAAAAGGAATTACTGCATTATCGACTAGCTTCTTTATTTTAACATTAACCATTGTAAGAATTGATAAATTTTAATAATTGCTTATAAACATCTTCACCTGTTTCTGAGTAGAAACATTTAATCGTCTTATCTCCATTATTAATGCATATAAAAGGATTCATTCTTGCTCCCCAAGCCCCTTTTAGTTTATATGCTTTTGATCTATCATTCTTAGAAGTAATATCTAGGAAATGAATATAGAAGTTTTTGTTTGAGTTCTTTAATACTTCTAATTCATCTCCTAAATTTTCGGATACTATATAAACATCAAGCACCTCTAGAGTATAATTTATTATATTCTATTACTGAAACAGTTTTGTCAGAATGATTCCAGGGATGAATATTTAAATCATTATCTATATAAAATGCCTCTCTACAATCAAGACATGCCCATTTAGGAGTAACTAAAGGCTGATTTAATTGAGTATGTCCAAATACTTGAAATTTTATATTAGAAGGAAGATTTTCTGGAATCATTTCCATAAGATCAGACCAAACACAACTTCCAGCATTATTCCAACCTCCTCTATATAAAGAAATAAATGACAAATTATTGGATAACCAATTTTCATCTTTATCATTTATCTCAATTGGATTAGTTATGCCACAACTTTTAGCCCACTCTTTATTTATTCCAGCATGACTAAATATTACATCTCCTACTTTATCTACTATCTTAAATAATTTAATATTATCTCTATAAAGAGAATGATATTCATTTAAATATTGATGAGAGAATCTACTACTTTGAGCTAATTTTCTATAATTATCATCTATATAATGATAATCATGATTACCAAGAAGTAATTGAACATTATCTTTATCTTTTGCAAATTCAATTACATCTTTCAATGCTTGCAAATCATCTAAATCTCCTTCTTGAGGATAATGATCTACATAATCTCCTAAAAAAATAGTTTTATCAAACTCGTCTATATGTTTACATGGTTCTTTCCAAAAGGTTCTACCATGAACATCAGGTATTATAAGTACTTTCATGTCTTTTTTAATCCAGTAAATATATATTATTTATTAATAAATGATTTTACTATCTTACTAACTATCTTGCCATTAGCTGTTGGATACTTTTCTTTTACTAAAGAAAGAATATCTTTCATATTTTTCATTGAAATAGGACCATTACTTGCAGAGTATGTAGTTATTACTTTTCTAGTCTCATTTTCAATATCCTCATCAGTTGGCTGCTTTGGTGTATATTTATAAAGATAATGTAACTCTATTTTCTCTTTATTAGCTAAATCTTCTCTTCCATTATCTTCATATACTTTAGCATCATTAGCTCTTTGTTCAGCCATCTTAAGAAGAATCTTTGTTTCTGTTACCTCATCCAATGTTTTACCAGAATGTATAGCATTAGAGAATTCAGTTTTTATTAATTGTAAAATGTTTAATAAATCTAAATTATGTTCTTTACGAGCATTTTTTATTAAACTATCAATTTCTGTACTTAACATAATACTTAAATTTTGATACAAAAATAGGGTTTATGCTCCCCTATAAATAAATCTAACTATAATATATATAATTAGATTCTATTTTATAAAGAAACATTCATAGCTCTATCTCCGTTATTTTAATCACAATACCGTAACTTGATTTACATCTTAGGTATCCGTATTCATAGAGCTATAAAGCAGCTATTAGCACTTCCGCCTCCCTGACCTCAAATGAGGAACCTTTATGTTTACGTTCAGACTATTTTCCTTTATAATAGGGGAGCACCCGTCGTCACCCTTAAGACGTTGCGGGATTTAAATATTAGTCTGTCTAATGCTACTAAAGGGGCCTTTTATCTCGCAGGCTGATTAACCTACATGGTAGCCACTGATGGAACCATTAAATAAACATGATAAATATACTTATATAAAATTAATCTTTCAAGGGCAATTCCCCAGAAATTCCAGAATTTACCTTATCTTTAAAGTTTTTTAACACTTCAATTAAGGAATCAATTTTATCAAATGACCAACCCTTTTGATTAGTGGTCATTCTATAAAACATTCCTCCGCCTCCATCTACAGCTTCTAATGTAAGAACTTGACAATCATCATTGTCTTGCATACAATCGGCATCTTGATTATAAGTAATTTTTACTTCTTCTAAAGTAATAGAACCTTCTTTAAGATTAGTTGAAGCAGTTATCATACGCCTATATGTATATTTAAATGGTCTTTAAACATCCAAGAACAATTATCTATATCATATCCCATTCTCATAATTATATCTTCTCCATCTAAATTCTCTAATTCTTTTGGAACATTTTCTATATATACTTCTCCATTAGAATAATTTAATACAATTACTTTCATTTATATCCTTCTTTTTTATTAAAAATATAATTTGACCTACTCCATAATCATTAACTACTTCTTTAGAAAGAGTAGAATTTTTATTATACTTACTATATTTCTTATAGTTATCCCAGAAAGAGTTTTTCCTATCTACTTGAATAAATCCATCATTATCTACATAAAAATCTGGATTATAACGAGGATTAAAATAAGTAGATAATTCTTTGTCAGTATCTACTCCTTTATCTCTTATAGATTGAGTTCTCTCATCATACTTCCTTTTAAACTCAGAATATGGTTTACCTATATATTTAGTAAGTAGTCCTTCAATGTATTTAGAAGGAACCCAAACATTATATTTATAGAACCAAATATTCTTAACTGGATTAAGACTTCTTCTTCTCATAGGAAGCCTTTTACCTGGATAACGATTAATAGTCTGTCTATCAAACTTATAACTATTATTCTCTCCGTTCTTTCTACTGAATTTCCACTTCTTTCTATTCCTCATTACTATATAATTTATGTACTTCTAATAATATAACAAAAAAGTCGGACATAAAATGCCCGACTCTAATTTTATTTACTTAATTTATTTAAAGTATCTCTAAAAATAGAAACTCCTACAATATGCTGATTAGTTGAGCCTCTAAATTTATTATTATTAGTTGTATCCCTCAA
>JALFMW010000074.1 GCA_022782605.1 Clostridium sp.
TTGGCTGTTGGAGCTGGGAGAGTTGGCAGGAATAAAGAAGGTTGATGTGGAGATTATAAAATCCTTCATAAGCCGTACTGATGATAAGTTTCGTAAGGCATATGGTGTCAATGTGGAAAGTAACCCAAGAAGCAATATAATTGTTGGAACTACCAATTCTGAAGGAGGATTTCTTCGAGATATTACAGGAAACAGAAGATTCTGGCCCGTTATGGTAAGTGGTAATTCTACTTTAAAACCTTGGGATTTGAAAGAAGTGGACCAGATTTGGGCAGAGGCACTTTATAGATATGAAGAAGGAGAAGAACTCTACCTAAAAGGAGATGTATCAAAAATGGCAAAAATAGCTCAACAGGAAGCCATGGAAAGTGATGATAGAGAAGGTATTATCCTGGAATACTTGGAAACACCTTTACCAACAAATTGGCAGAATATGACTCTTTATGAAAGACGGGTCTATCTTGGTGATAAAAACGCCATTGAAAGCAAGGGTGTTGTGAAAAGGGACAAGCTTTGTATTATGGAAATTTGGTGCGAGTGTTTCTTTAGAGAGAGACAAGACTTGAAAAGAACTGATTCCTATGAAATAGAGGGAATATTAAATAGGATAGGTGGTTGGGAGAGGATTACAACAAACAAATCAGGAAAGATAAGGTTTGAAATCTATGGACCACAAAGAGCTTTTGTAAGAATAGGTGGGTAAATTTTGTTCCTATCTACTTGGGAACAGAGATAGGAACGGAGATAGGAACAGAAAAAACATAGTAAAATCAATGGGTTCAGCGATTTTGTTCCTATGTTCCTATAAAATGAGCCTATTGAGATAAACATAAAAATAGGGTATAAAAATATATAAAAAATAAATATATAGTAAAAAAGGGAACATAGGAACAGATATGGGAACAATATGAAGAATGAAAATAATATGGAAATCAAGGGGGCGTTTTTATGGATATACAAATGGATGATATACCTTATAGCTTACATCAAATGGTGGAGATTATAGGTATGAAGAATTTCTTAAAACTTTGTAAAATGTATGGAGGTTATACTCTTTATATTCCCGTTTATAATAAGGTTATTATGGGGGATAGGAATAGAAATATTGTCAAGGAGTATAATGGGAAGAATTTGACTGCTCTTAGGAATAAGTATGGTTTAAGTCCTGAGCAGATAAAGTATATTTTGAAAAAAGAAGGGGTTAGGTAAGGTTAAATAAAGATGGAAATTTAACTTGCAATGATAATATACTATTTTTATAACAAAAAGTAGGAGTATATCAACTCCTACTTTTAATTTAGCATTATATTAATATTGTTCATTAAATCTACTCAATAAATTGGAATTTGATAATTTATTCTTCAAAAAATCTTTTACTTAACTGTACAAATTCATTTTTATTAGAAATCATAGCAGGATGACCACCTGATTCAAATAAGTAAATTTCACCATGTTCAATTTTTCTTAACATATCTATATATATATCTTGAAAATAATTAGGGCTTATAGAACATAAAATTTCATCCTCTTTGCTTCCTGTTAATAAAATATGTGATTGAAGAGTTTCTAAAGGTTTATGAAAAAAATTACCGATGGTTTTATCATGTTCAACTATACTTTTAGTATCATTATCTACTATCTTCTCCCAATTATCACCATGCATATACTTATAAAACATTTTAGCATTTTCATCATTTTTAGAAAGTTCTCTATCTTTAATTATATTTTTAGTAAACTCTTTTAATGACATTTCTCCTTCAAAACTATCTGCAATTACTTTATCAACTAATTCTGGTGTTTCTAATGCAACATTTATTGCAACTAATGCTCCGCCACTACTACCAATTAAATTTACATTATTATATTTCTTTTCTTTTAAAAATGAAATTACTTGTTGTGCTTCATCAAACCATAAATCAATTGGAAATTCTTCAAGTCTATCGGACTTACCATGACCCAAGAAATCAATTAAAATAACTTTATAATTTGATGTATATGATTCAATTATGTCTAAAAACATATTTGATGAAGCTGTATTTCCATGCAATAGTAATACAGGCTTTCCAGTTCCAATTTCCTCGTAATAAACTTTCTTGTTTTTATAATTAAAAAATGACATATTTGCCTCCTAATTTTTATTTTACATTTTGATTAGCAAGGCAAAAACTTATAGCCTTGCCTATTATTTATTACTTATATACTTCATATTTTCGCCTCCAATACAAATTCCAATTTATCTATATGTTATCAGAACTATTCTTAATTCGCATTATATAACAATTGTGTACTTTTCATTTATTCATATTAAATATTATTGTTAATTTAATAACTCGGACTTAGCAATAATATTTAATATAAAAAGATTGATTTATTTTATAAAAATAAGTTTACAAATTCACATTTATTACATAACATAGGACTATGGACGTTCAAGAATATTCAAGAATACAGTAAAAAATTGTGTAATCATAAAATCAACCAATAAAAGTTAAGATTACATACAATAAGGAGATTGACAAATGAAAATAGCAGTAATATCAGATATACACAGCAATATTTATGCATTAGAAGCAGTATTAGACGATATAAAAAATAGAGATATTGACTTAGTAGCATGTACAGGTGATTTAGTTGGCTATGGTACTAGACCCAATGAAGTTATAAATACTATAAGAAAAAATA
>JALFMW010000081.1 GCA_022782605.1 Clostridium sp.
AACTAAATGTGCTAATGAAGATAGTGAACTTGAAATAGTTTGTGGATCATCTAAAGATGATTTAGATGTGCCTTTCAAAACTTATCATAAAATGAGTGAGGTTGAAGAATTAGCTGATGTTATTATAGATTTTTCTCATCATTCTACTATAGATGATACTTTGTCATATGCTATAAAAACTAAAACTCCAATAGTAATCGCTACTACTGGTTTTAATGAAGAAGAATTAGAAAAAATAAAGAAAGCTTCTAATATAATTCCTATTTTCCATTCATCTAACATGTCACTAGGAGTAAATGTGCTTGTTAAACTAGTTAAGGAAGCTGCAAAATCACTTAATGGTTTTGATATAGAAATAATAGAAAAACATCATAATAAAAAACTTGATGCACCTAGTGGTACAGCTGTTATGATAGCAAATGGTGTTAAAGAAGTACTTCCTGATAGTGAATATATTTATGGAAGACATGGACGTTCTGATAAAAGAAGTTCTAATGAAATAGGAATTCACGCTATTAGAGGTGGAACAATCGTTGGAGAACATACTACTATCTTTGCAGGTCATGATGAAGTAGTAGAAATAAAACATTCAGCTCAATCTAAAGATATTTTTGCTAAGGGGGCTATTGCAGCTGCAAAATTCTTAGTTAAACAAGAAGCTGGTTATTACAATATGAACAATATGTTAAATTAAAACTTAGACAAAATTGGGAGGAGAACAATGGTTAACTTAAATGATGCTTATGAAATAGCAAAATATATAAAAGATGCACAAAAGCAAACTCCTGTAAAAGTTTATATTTCAGGTGATTTAAAAATAGAAAAAAATGATAAATATAAAGTATTTGGTCAAGAAGGTTCTTATATTTTAATTGGAGATTATAAAACCATCATGGATGATATAGAAAATTTCAAATCTTATATAGATGATATCCATGTAGAATATGATAGAAGAAATTCTGCCATACCTCTTTATAACTTCTTACATGCTGAAGCTAGAATTGAGCCTGGAGCATTAATAAGGGATATGGTAACTATCGGCAAAAACGCAGTCATTATGATGGGTGCTGTAATTAATATAGGTGCTGTGGTTGGTGAAGGATCGATGGTTGATATGAATGCTGTTATAGGTGCTAGAGGAATATTAGGTAAAAATGTTCATCTAGGTGCTTGTTCAGTAATTGCTGGTGTTCTTGAACCACCTTCTGCAAGTCCAGTTATCGTAGAAGATGATGTTTTAATAGGTGCAAATTCTGTAATTCTTGAAGGTGTAAAAGTTGGAAAAGGTGCTGTTGTTGCTGCTGGTTCTGTTGTCACTAAAAATGTACCTCCAGGTGTGGTAGTAGCCGGTTCTCCTGCTAGAATAATAAAGAAAAAAGATGAGCAAACTGCTGATAAAACAAAAGTAATGGAAGATTTAAGAAAACTAGACTAAAAAACGGGACCCCGGGGTCATTGTTATATATATAACAATGACCCCGGGGTTTGGTTCTATTTTATAAAATTCATTAGTATCGGTACTATAATAACAGTCATTATTCCTGATATTCCTATTGATAAAGAAGACATAGCTCCTTCTACTTCGCCTATTTCTAATGCTTTACTTGTTCCTAGAGCATGGGCAGAAGTTCCAATTGCAATTCCCTTAGCTACTGGATGATTAACTCTTCCTATTTTTAAAAGTTGTTCTGCAAATATATTTCCAAATATACCTGTTACTATTATGCATACTACAGTTATTGACTCTACTCCTCCCAGTTGATTTACAAGAGAAATTCCCATAGGAGTTGTAATTGATTTTGGAATCATAGAATAAATTATTTCATTGCTTGTAGATGTTAATTTTCCTATTAAAACAACTATTATAAATGAAGTTATTACCCCCCCTAAAATACCTACTAAAATTTCTTTAAAGTGTTTTTTTAACAAATCAAATTGTCTGTATAGAGGAACTGCTAAAACTACTGTTACTGGTCCTAGCATAAAGTTTATTACATCTGCACCTATTTTAAAATTCTCATAAGGTATGTTACTTATTTTCAGAAATAATATAATTAAAATTATACTCATTAGCAAATTATTAAATATTGGCTTTTGTGTTTTTTTCTGAATGTATAGACTTATGTTGTAAAAAACTAAAATTGTTATTAATCCAAATAATTGAGTATTTAATATTTTTTCCATTTAGTCTACCTTCCTTTACGCTGATTTTTCATCTTTATCTTCTGATGATATATCTTTTTTATTAATCATAATTTCTACAATTTTTCCTGTTACAATCATGATTATAATTGTTGCAACAGTTCCGCTTAACAATAAAACTAACATATTTTCTGTTATTAACCCTAGAGAATTTATCAGCGATACTCCTGCTGGCACAAAAAATATAGCCATATTTCCTAATAAGAAATCTGCCACATCTTTTATAGTTTCTTCTTTCATTATCTTAAATTGAAGTAATAAGAATAGTATTATCATTCCTATTATAGTTCCCGGCATAGTAATAATATTACTTAATAAAGAACTAATAAGTTCTCCCACTGCCCATATTCCAAGTATTATTCCTAATTGGTTGAATATTTTCATGTTACGCCCTCTTCTTTTGCATTTTTATAATTAAGATTATACAACAAAAGGTGCCTTTAATAAACAGCACCTTTTTCCATATATTATAAAACTTAAAAATATTATATTCCCTTAACTTCTCTTTCTTCACTTAAAGTCAGAACTTCTACTTCTGTTGCCTTTTCGATACCTTTAAAATATTCTATTCCCATAGCTTCTCTTACTTCACTTAAAGTCTGAGCTGCTACTTTTCTTGCATTTTCGCTACCTTTTCTTAATACTTCATATAAGTATTCTTTATTTTCTTCTAGTTCTTTTCTTCTTGCTCTTATTGGCGCTAATTCTTCTTCAAGAACTTTGATTAATAATCTCTTAAGCTTAACATCTCCAAGTCCACCTCTTCTGTAGTGAGCTTTTAATTCTTCTAAATGCTCTTTATCTTTGTAGAAAGCATCTAAATAAGTAAATACTGTGTTGTTTTCAACATTACCTGGATCTTCTACTCTTATATGGTTAGGATCTGTATACATACTCATTACTTTTTTCTTAACTGTTTCTTCATCATCACTTAAGTATATAGCATTTCCTAAAGATTTACTCATTTTAGCTTTACCATCTATTCCTGGCATTCTTCCCTCTATACCTTCTGGATACATTCCTTCTGGCTCAACTAAAACTTCTCCGTATATATTGTTGAAACTTCTTACAACTTCTCTAGCTTGCTCTAACATAGGTTTTTGGTCATTACCAACTGGTACTAAATCAGCTTTGAAAGCAGTTATATCTGCAGCTTGACTTACTGGATAAACGAAGAATCCTGCTGGTACACCTTCTCCACCAAATGATTTTTGTTTTATTTCTTCTTTTACAGTAGGGTTTCTTTGTAATCTTGCTACTGAAACTAAGTTTAAGTAATAAGCTGTAAGCTCTGATAATTCTGGTATTTGTGATTGTATAAATATATTAACTTTCTCTGGGTCTAATCCAACTGATAAATAATCCATAGTTACTTCCATAACAGAGTTTATTATCTTTTGTGGATCTTTTGCATTATCTGTTAAGGCTTGTTGATCAGCTATCATGATATACATATCATACTCACCTGTATTTTGTAATGCAACTCTGTTTCTTAAAGAACCTGTATAATGACCTAAGTGAAGTTTTCCAGTAGGTCTATCTCCTGTTAGTATTCTTTTTTTGCTCATTTCTTCATCTCCTTATAATGTTTTACGTTTTAAGTAATTTTATAATAAAAAAACTCCGTCCTAAAACTATAGGACGGAGTGTTATATCCGCGTTGCCACCTAAATTGTGTATTATAAATACACCTCTTAATTATCGGTACTATCATACCTCATTTGCTATAACGTGCAAAACACGGTAAAGTCTACTCTCTAAATAGATTTCAATTTACTCCTAAAAGGCCCATTCATTAAATCCTTCTTGTTAAGCTTCCACCATCCTTAACTCTCTATCTTGAATCTAATTTAACTACTTTTCCTTATCACTGGATTTCTTATATGATTTTCTATTTTAATCTTATTATTTTTTATTTTAAATGTCAATAAATAAACTTACTATATAGTATTAATAAATTTCTTAGTTGTTATACTATTTTTAGTAATTATTAATTAATCATAAAATAATTCATGTAGTATAATTTATTAAGGAAGTGATACAATGGAAATCTATGCACTTGGTCATTCAAATTATCCCTTTGATAAATTTATAGAAATATTAAAAAAATATAATATAAATTGTGTTGTTGATATAAGGGCTATTCCATATTCAAAATATAACATTCAATATAATAAAGAGTTTTTTCAAAACAGTCTTAAAAAATTAGACTATACATATATTTATATGGCTGATGAATTTGGAGCTAAAAGGAGAACTAGAGAAAGTTATAATAGTGAAGGATATGCAGATTTTGAAAAAGTTATTTTAGAAGATGATTTTAAAAGAGGAATTGAAAGATTAAAGACTGGTTGTAATAAAGGCTATAAAATAGTATTATTAGGTGCTATGCAAGATGCTATTCGTTGCCCTAGGGCTATATTAGTAGGTAGAGCATTAATAAAACACGGCTTTGATGTAAAATATATAATGCACGAAGGGAATTTAAAAACACAAGATGAATTGGAAGAACAACTTCTCGAAAAATACTTTGAAGAAAGAAATCAACTTACTATGGATTCTTTATTGGGCAATGATATGAGTCGTGAAGATATGATTAATGAAAGTTATAAACTTGCCAACAAAGAGATTGGATACAGAATAGAAAAAATTAAATAATAAATTTAGATAAAATTTGATGGTGGAGAACATAAAATAATTCTTGCTTATGATGAAATAAATACTCCTTTATGGCAATGATAAAAATATTAAGTATGCCAAGAAGGAGTCTTTTTTATGAGTAATTTAAGTAAAGAATTAATAAGACAAATAATAGTAGATGGAGAATTTAGTACTCCAAAGGATATAGGTGAATATCTAAAAGATATGTTTAAAGATGTAATTCAAGAAATGTTAGAGAAAAAGCTAGCGCTTGAACTTGGTTACGAAAAAATTATAGCCCCAAAATACCAATATCAGAAGAGATGGTTACATCAAAAACTGTAAAATCACAATTTGGAAATATTGAATTAGATATTCCAGGAAACGTAAAGAGCGAATATGACCCTAAAGTTATACCTAAGCATACAAAAAATATCTCAAGCTTAGAAGAAAAAATTATTTCACTTTATTCAAGAGTCATGTCAACTAGTTAAGTCTTTAGAATATCTATAACTAAGTTTTTTAAACCTATCTCTTATTGTACTTCTACCTATACTAAACTCTTTACATACTAAAGTTAGTGTACTATTTTTTCCATTTGTTATATACTTCATTCCAGTTACTTAGATATTCTGCATTAGGTCTACCAGTTACTTTACCTGTTTTTAAGATATTTTTTTACCATATTCATCTACTGGCATTGCTGCTATACCTTCTTTTTGTCTATCTAATATATATTCTCTGGTAAACTAATAAAAAAGAAGAGCCAATCAATACTCTTCTTTTTTTATTTTCTTATATTTATTTTTGAGTTATTTTTCCTGTTTTCAGAGAATTAGTTGTTGTCCCTGATGTTCCTGCTGCAAATGTAGCAGTTACATTTTTATTTATAGTACTAGAATTTATTTTAAATAATTCAGAGTTATATATTTTATTTCCTGAAACAGTTCTTATTCTTATTCTTCTAGTATATGAACTAGATGATTGATCTAGTTGATATGTAAAATTATAAATACTTGAACCAGTTTTAGCTGCAGACGTATATTCTACACCATTATTTTCATTTAGTATTTCTACATAATGCTTTTGTTTAAAACTATTTGGTAAATTCACTGTAAATTTTACTGTTCTTTTTGCATATGGATTAATTACTGTAACTTTACATGTTGCTGTTTTCCCATTATTTGACTTAGCTGTTATTGTTGCTGTTCCTGCTCCTACTGCCTTCACATTTCCATTTGCATCTACTGTTGCTACTCTTGTATTACTGCTTGTCCATGTTACATTTTTATTTGTTGCATTAGTTGGATTTATTGTTGCTGTTAATTTGTAATTTCTTACATTTTGTAATGTTATTGATGTTGAATTTAATTTTATACTACTTACTGCTACTGATGATGGATTACTTACTGTAACTTTACATGTTGCTGTTTTTCCATTATTTGATTTAGCTGCTATTGTTGCTGTTCCTGCTCCTACTGCACTTACATTTCCATTCGCATCCACTGTTGCTACTTTTGTATTGCTACTTGACCATGTTACATTTTTATTTGTTGCATTAGTTGGATTTATTGTCGCTATTAATTTATAACTTCTTACATTCTTTAATGTTATTGATGTTGCATTTAATTTTATACTACTTACTGATAATGGCTTAGTTGAGGTTAAATCATCTACTTTTATAAAGCCTTTATTAGTATCTGCAAATCCATTTACTATTCCATATACTTCTATTTTATCATTACCAAAATTATAATTTCCTAATACTTTATTATTTACAGTGGTAGCATATTTATATACCTTTGTACTATTTATATTTAATGCATACATATATTTTTTAGTTTTAAATTTTTCATAAATTACTTCATTCTCAAATGCGCTATACTTAACCTTACAACTTATATTATCTGGTTCTTTTAAAAATTTAAAATTATATCCCATTGATGTATATAACATATTTTCCATTGATGTATCTAATGAGTTATAAGACGTTCCTAAAGCTTTGTCCGTATACTGTAAAAATGATAAAAACATCCTAACATTTGCCGCATAAGCTGCACTGTTAAAACTAATACCAACACCAGGAATAAACTGAGCACCAAAACCTGATATAAAGGCTAAGTAGCCATCACGTAGATTTTTATGTACATATATAAAATCTTCATATGGTACTCCTTCAGAGTTTAAATTACGAGAAATTACTTTATTTTCTACTATTTCTCCTGCACTTACGTCTGATATACCTATATTATGAAATAAAATAGGTATTATAAGTAATATTGTTATAATTTTTTTCATTATGTTCCCCCCACAAAATATTTCGTTCTATTAACTTATTTATATTTGAATCTCGACCCCGATAGGGTTTACAATAGTTTCACCCAAAAACACATTCCCCCTATTTGAAAGGAGTCGAGAAAATTGAAACCTACGGTTAAATGCCCTGAGTGCTATAGCACTGAATTATATAAGAATGGCAAAGATAAAAAAAACAATCAAAAGTATTTGTGTAAAAAATGTCGTAGACAATTTACACTACAATCAATTAAAAAACTTAATAATCCTAAATGTCCGGTCTGTGGTAAAGGTATGTACCTTCATCACAAGTACAAATACCATGTAAGTTTTAAATGTAATAAGAGACAGTGTAACCATACCCTTAAACAGCTTACACCTTCAGTCATTGATGATCCATCATCTGAAAAGCTATTTGGTAAAGATACATTTTCAGGACATAGATTCAGCATAAATACCATAGTTAATGCCATTAACTTATATTATTCGCTCAATGCTACAACAAGAGCTATTTCAACATATTTATTAGATTACATGAATATTAAAGTATCTCATGTAACTATTTCTAAATGGATTAAAAAGTTTGATAAGTACTTTAAATCCATAAGCGATGAGCTTACTAAAAATCTTTATTTAGGTGATTCTGATGAATGGCATGCTGATGAAACTGTCGTAAAAATTAATGCTCAAAAGTATTATCTTTGGATTTGTATTGACTCTGAAACTAGATTCATTACATCTTGGAATTTAAATAAATCTAGAGAAGCAGAGTGTGCATTTTCTCTGTTCAAGCAAGCTAAACGCTTTGGAAAACCTAATTCTATCGTTACCGATGGATTACCTTCATACAGAGAACCCGTTAAAAATACATTTGAGAAATCTACTCACATAGTTGTTAAAGATTTCGATGATGATATATCAAATAACTTAATCGAATCATTCAACAAGACTTTTAAATCTTGGTATAAGAAAACCAAAGGATTTAAGTCATTTGAAAGCGCTAATAGCCTTATTAGCAACTTTATTTTTTACTACAATTTTATTAAATCTCATTCATCACTTAGTGGTTTAACACCTGCTCAAGTTTGTGGTATCAATTATACTCATCAAGAAAAAGTTAATTGGTTCATCAAATATTAATTGCATTTGTAGCCTAAAAATTTTATAATTTCGTTAGGTCTATTTGTTGTGCCTATTTTTAAAAAGTGAAACCAAATTTAACCTATCGGCTTATTAATCTTGTCGAGAACAATTCTCATCATATCTAATTAACAGAACCAAATATTTTTGTAATAAATTTTATTGCAAAAGTAGTTTATCATAATTTATATGTCGAAAGATGTAAAAAAATGCATTTTTTATTTTAATTTTTTATTTTTCAACCAAAACATCATCTCTTACTAAATAATGGTTAATATAATGTAATGTTAAGACGAAATCAAAACCTGCAAAAACTCATAAATATCCTATAAAATACATTCATCAATACTTCATTTATTAGAATCTAATTAATTCTATCTATTATATTTTGTTTCAATCCTATATTAATCTTTTCTCTAATACATAACTTATTTTTTCTATTACTAACAGTCAATTGTATTTCTTTATTCTTAGTATTTTATCTTTTAACATATCTATATAACTTTCTAAGTACTCTATACTCCACTTTGTTGGTATAAAGTAATAATGTATACCTAATTTAGCTAATAAACCTCTATTTGAGTTAAAAATTTATTATTAAATATATGCTTATCATCTATATAACTTAAAGCTATAACTACTTTCAAATAATTATCTTTTATAAGTTTTTGTAATCTAGCTTTAAATTTATTTGTGTTAAGGTGTACGATTCCTTTGTTATATTTTTCAAATTCAAAGTTATAAATATACATCATAGTTAGTTTTGTAGCTTTATTTATACTTTGCTTAGTACTTAATATAATATTTTTATTTTCAATGCTCTTTATTGCTTTTCTAATTATTTGTTCACTAACTTCTATAAAGTTTACTATATCTTCTTTAGTAAATAACCTATCATTATATACTTTTAGCATTTCTATTACAGTTAATTCTGTACTTTTTAAGACAGGTTATTCTTACGTAAAAAATGGTGTATCATTTTTTGATACACCCTTTCATATTATTATCTATCTTGATCTGTTACTGCAAATACATAAGGTATGTTTCTATAGTAATCACCATAGTTTAATCCGTAACCTACAACAAATTTGTCTTCTATTGTAAATCCACAGTAATCAGGTACTAATTCAACTTCTCTTCTACTTGGTTTATCTAATAGTACACAACATTTTATACTAGCTGGATTCTTAGCTTTTAGATGTTCTAAAACGTGAGCCATAGTATGAGCTGAATCTGTTATATCATCAACAACTAATACATCGTATCCTTCTAAATCTGATTTTATATCATTTACTATTTGAACTCTTCCACTTGAAGCTGTTCCATGTCCATAACTTGATGTAGTCATAAATTCTATTCTCGTAGGTACGCTTATTTCTCTAACTAAATCAGCGCAGAAAATGAAGCTACCTTTTAATAGAGATACTACCATTAATTTTTTTCCTTCGTAGTCTTTTGAAAGTTGCTCTCCTAATTCTTTTATTCTAGTTTTTAATTGTTCTTCTGAGCAAAGCACTTCCCAAACTTTTTTATCAATATCCATTGAATGAAACCTCCTAATTAATGATGATATTTCCATTTTATAAAAGATTAACTTCTTTTGCAAGATAGTTTTATTTTACTTTGTTCATATCATTCATTACATTTAATATTATTTCGTCAGTTATTTGCATTCCTTTATCACTAACTCTACCTAAGTTTTGTATAGATTCTTCTACTCTAGTTCCTACTATACCATTAAGTGCTGGAACTGAATATCCTTGTTTAGCTATAACTGCACTTTGAACTGCAGCTGAAGCTGCTGAAGATAATTTTAATGCACAACCTGCTTTTGCACCATCACAAATCATACCACTTAAGTCAGCTATCATGTTTTCTATAGCACCATATATATGATTAATATTTCCATCCATTAACCAAGATATACCTGCACTTGCTCCAGTTGATGCAGCTACACCACATCCACATACAGCAGAAAGTCTTCCAGTAAAGTTTTTAACATAAGCAGTTATTAAGTGAGATATTGCAAGAGCCTTAGCCATTTTTTCATCACTTTGTGGATATTTTTGTGCATAAGCAACTATAGGAAGTATAGCTGTTAATCCATGGTTTCCTGATCCGTTAGAACTCATAACTGGAAGTTTTGCTCCACCCATTCTAGCATCTGATGCTGCTGCTGTTAAAAGCATAGCTTCAGTCATTATTCCATCACCTAATAATCCTTCTTCTATAGATTCTTTTATACCTCTACCAACACCTATTCCTATTTTGTTTTCTAAACCGTACTTAGCCATATCCATATTCATTTCTATTCCATCTAATAAGAATTTAATATCTTCTAAGTCCATATTCTCTATATTTGTAACTATTTCTTGTATAGTTATATTATCCATTATATTTTCTTTTTTCTCTTCAGTTTGAACTTCATCTTTTTCTGCATATCCATCTACTTGATCTAATAAAACTAAATCATTTTGTTGTATAAATACAAAGTTGTCATGTTTAGTTTTTATTATAACTCTTGATTTATTATTTTCACCTTCTAAAGTAACATCTATAACAACCTTTTCCTTCGTATCTAAAGGTTCTATACTGATTGGTGTAGTATCAACATATCTTTCTGATTCTCTTACTTGCTCTTCATTTAATCCTTCTAATAAAGTTAATCCATCTTCAGATTTACCACCTACAAGCCCCATAGCAACTGCTATTTTTAATCCTAATCTATCAGTTCCTGGTATACCAACACACATAGCATTTTTGTATACATTTGGACTTACTAGTATTTTATTTTTTACAACTTCTTCTCCTAATAATTCCTTAGCTTTTGCACAAGCAAGTGCCACTGCCACAGGCTCTGTACATCCTACTGCTGGTTTAACCTCCGCTTTTAGTATGTCAATTAAATTTGTTCTTAAATCTCTCATTTCCTATTCCTCCTAAATATTTTTAATTTCCCTTGTTGTTTTAGGTTATTTACAGCAATCGCTTCAGATGATAACCTTTTCAAATACTTTATTATTATATATTTCTCTTCAATATATAATCAAGCAATTTTCATGCCAACTTTTTATTTTTCACAAATTTAATAATTTATTATAAACTAGCCATTCTTATTCAAAATAAAATCACTTAAATTTTAAATAAATAAAAATTATCTCAAAATAAACAAAAAAAATCTCAAAATGAGATTTTTGTATCATTTTGAGATTAAGTTATATTTTTCTAGCTTTCTATATAAAGTTGCTCTTGATATTCCAAGTGATTTTGCAACAAGTTCTTTATCTTTTTTATAGTGCTTAAACTTATTAAGCGCCTTGCTAATTTCTTCTTTTTCTAAATCTTCTAGAGTTCTTATCTCCTCACACTTATTAGATTTTTCATCGTAATATTTTGACTTAATATTATTAGGAATAATATCCAAGTTTAGTAAAGACGAATTAGACATATTTATACTATACTCAATTACATTTTGAAGCTCCCTAACATTACCTGGCCAACTATAATCTATTAATGTTTTTTTTGCATCATCTTCTATACCTATAACATCTTTGTTTAACTTATGAGCATATTCTTTTATCATATAATCAATTAGCAAAGGTATATCATCTTTACGCTGTCTTAATGCAGGAAGTGTTATTGGAATTACGTTTAATCTATAATATAAGTCTTCTCTAAACTGTCCTTTTGCAACCAATTCTACAAGATTCTTATTTGTTGCAGCTATTACTCTTACATCAATAAGTATATTTGATTTTCCACCAATCTTATCTAATTCTCTCTCTTGTAAAACCCTTAAAAGTTTTCCTTGTAAATGAAGACTCATATCTCCTATTTCATCTAAAAATATAGTTCCTTTATGAGCAATTTCAAATTTACCAAGTTTGCCACCTTTTTTAGCTCCAGTAAAAGCACCTTCCTCATATCCAAATAATTCACTTTCTAGTAAATTATCAGGTATAGCAGCACAGTTTACAGTTACAAATGTATTATCAACTCTATCACTATGATTATGTATTGCTCTAGCAAATAACTCTTTTCCAGTACCACTTTCACCTGTTATGAGTACAGTTGAATTTGATTTAGATGCAATTAAAGCCTTTTGTTTTGTATGCTCCATAATTTCACTTTCACTAATAATATTATCAAGAGTTATTTTGTAATCTTTATTAATTTTATTGTAATTTTTAATTGCATCTTTATTTTCAATAAAATCAATAACATAACCTTTTAATTTATTTTTTACTGCTATTTCACTAACATTATAAATCCCCTTAAGATTTCTACTATTTTCTTTATAGTAAAAAACTCCTGTTTTATGTTTTTTCAAATCATTAGTTGAAGGCTTTTTTATAAAGTCTAGCAATTGGAAAATATTTTCCCCATCAATATTATCATCCCTCATATTAAAAATTTCTTTGAATTTTACATTGTATTTATCTATATTACCTTCTTTATCTATAGATACTACAGCTTTATTCATACTATTTAATAATATTTCTAGTTTTTTCTTCTCTAATTCTAACTCTTCTGTTTTTATTTGTGCCTTTAATTTATTAGATATTAAATCAGCCATTTTACCTAAGAAATTAGTCAAATCCTTTGCATTATCTGTTATTATATCTGATTGCTCTTTATTAAATGCTATAAGGCCAACTACCCCATAAGAATATCCATCTAAAGTTATAGGACAACATAGTTCGGCATGTTCTTTGCAATTACCATTATTTGAACAAACTTTACAAATATCATTTTTTTGAGAATCATCTATGTATATTATTACTTGCTCTTCTAAACATTTTTTAAATGCAGAATAACCCTCAACCTTATCTCCTATTTTTTCTAAATAAGTTCCTGTCCCAGCTATTCTTTCTAAATGTTCATCTACTATAGTAACATCAATATTTAAAACTGAAAGCATTGCTTCAGCTATATTTTGAATATCATCTCTTATATCTTTTAAGCCATTCATTTTCATCAGTCCTTAATTCTTTTTCATTTTTAATAAAGATTTTATTTCTTTTAAAGTTATATATATTTTATTTAATGTTATTTGAATAGTTATAAGTATTACAAATAACATTACAGCTCCCACAACTGTAAAATTTATACTTAATTTCACTTTTTATCTCTCCTTATGAATATATTTACTTAATACTAATAAAAGACTAGGGTAAACCTAGTCTTTTTATTATATTATTTAATTATATTCTAGCTCTTTTATAATTTTTTTCCTATATAAATATATCTTTTATTTTCTATTTCTTTTAATGATCCTTTAAAATCGCATCCATTAAATATTTTTTGAATTTGACTAGGATAGTTATAATGTATAGTATTGCCTATTATTCTATGTTTAAGATATTGTAATTTTACCCTTATATCTTTTAAATTAAGGTCTTCTACAATTACTTCACCATTATGTTTAAGTACTCTTTTTATTTCCTTCACAGACTTATTACAATCAGCTGTATGATTTAAATAATCTAATACTATAATTTTATCAAAATAATTATCATTGAAGGGCATGTATTCCATTTGTCCACTAACTACTGTACAATTTTCATTCATTACATGAGAAATACATATTTCATCTCTACGATTATGTTCTAAAATAGTTACTTGAACTCCAAAGGCTCTTATTCTTTTTCCCAACTCTCCTACTTTTCCAACTAATAATACTCTACTTCCAATATCATATTTAATATTATTTAGAAATGATAGAACCTCCTCTGAAAATTCAACTAACCCTGAACATGATTCGTATTTATGGTATAGTAAACTTTCCACGTTATCCTCCCTATAAAACTTTCGTATAATTTCAGTCATTATTAGATTATAATAAATCATAAAAAAGTATTCAATACATTATATTATTATTTACTATATAATTTATTCCTCTTCTTCCATTTCAACTTTTTTTATTTTAGATACAGAAACTTCATAGGCTGTCTTTTTAACAGAGATACCACCTTCAAGCTTTTTATCATATACTCTACTTTGTACTCTTCCCCACATTTGTATTCTATCACCTACATTAAGGTTTTTCGCAAATTTTGCATTTCGTCCCCATACTATCGATGGTATATAGTCAGATTTGTTATAAGGTCTGTTTATTGCCACCAATAAGTCAGTTATTTCTCTTCCCAATGGTGTTTTTCTGTATACTGGAACTTTACAGATATATCCATCTAAGAATATGCTATTTGGATCCTTAGTATCTATTTCCACTATAGGTTTAATTTCTCTAACAAACACTGTCAAAACAAGTTTATTTTTATTATCCACATTTTTATTGTATGATCTTAGTTGTCCAACAACACTTACCAGTTTTTCTTTTTCGAAATCTATATCCTGTAATAATCTTTCTGATATTGTTATTGGAAGAATATCAGAAGAATTACTTAATCTATTGATTTTTATTTTAGTGCAGTAAAATTTTTCTCCAAATATTTCGTGACTAAATTCTAGTTTATCTTCTAATTCTCCTTTTAGATTAACAACATTTGTATCGTCCTTAACAATTATCATATTATTTATCCCCCCAAAATTGTTAATTAAAACTTTATCTTTCCTTCTACAATAAATATATTTATCTTATTTACTTTTTATTACATTTAATCATCTTCTTTTTCTTTTTGAACACCCAAAGAATCTACACAATAATTATTTTTATAAATTAATTGAGAAACTTTAACCATTGAATATTTCTTTTTTTCTAAGTTATTTATAGAAGCTTCTAAATATGTTCCAACATCTTTTACATTGGCATGAAATAATATAATTGAGCCTGGTCTTGTATTTTTACTAACTCTTTCAACAACATACATAGGTCCAATATTTTTCCAATCACCAGAATCCACATCCCATTTTAAAGTGTAATATCCTAAAGATTTACAAATACTCATTGTCTCCTTATCAATATTTCCAAATGGCGGTCTGAATAAATTCACATTTTCACCTGTTACTTCTTTTATTTTGTTACCTGTACTTACTATTTCATCTATTTTTTCTTCCTTAGATATATCGGGAAAAGAACTATGTGTATTTGAATGATTTCCAATCTCATGTCCTCTATTATGTATCTCTTTGACTAATTCTTCATTGTCATCGACCCAACTTCCCACCAAAAAAAAGGTAACTTTTATATTATGTTTATCAAGAATGTCCAAAATTTCTTCTATATTATCACTTCCCCAAGCAACATCAAAAGTTAATGCAACTTTCTTTTCTTTTGTATCAACCCTAGTTATAGGCGATTCATAACCTTGAAAAATATTACAAATATTCTTTATTCCAATTACAAAACATACTATTATCAATAGTGCTCCTAAAAACAAGGATATGCTTAAAATAAAGGCCTTTGTTCTTTTATATGCTGAGTTCATTTTTAACCCCCTCCATAAAATACTCCCACTATATATTTATTTTTAAAAATAAAAAAAAATTACAAAAGCATGTACTAAAAATTTTAATTTAATATTTTCAAATTTAAATCAACATATTATTCCTATAAGAATTTTTTACTTTAATCGACTTATTTGGATTTATTTTTCAGAATATCTATTTTGAATTTGGAGAAATTATAAATAACATCAATGAATGATGTTAAAAAATTATATTTCAACTCAAGGAGGAAAGTTACTATGTCAAATAATAATAATAGACAAGTTGTTCCAGAAGCAAAATCTGCATTAAATCAAATGAAGTTAGAAATAGCTGGAGAATTAGGAATGTCAAACTATGAAAATATTGACAAAGGTAATTTAACTGCAAGACAAAATGGTTATGTTGGTGGATATATGACTAAAAAGTTAGTTGAAATGGCTGAAAAGCAAATGGCTGGAAAATAAATTTTTAAAAAACGAGTAATACGAGGCTACCTAATTAGGTAGCCTTTGCTATATATTTTTTATTTTAAATACCACTTTTATTTTTTTATATTTTAGTTTAATATAGTAATATAAATTGTTTCGTGGAGGATAAAAATATGTTTGAAAACTCAACTGAAGAGTTGGCATATCATAAACTTTTAATTTTATATATCTTAGACAAAATCAATATGGATTTAACTAATTCACAGATTACACAAGTTGTTTTAGAAACAGATATGATGAATTATTTCTCACTACAACAAATACTTTCACA
Source organism: Clostridium sp. (assembly GCA_022782605.1). Lineage (GTDB taxonomy): Bacteria > Bacillota > Clostridia > Peptostreptococcales > Peptostreptococcaceae > Terrisporobacter. The sequence continues at coordinate 16,426 of JALFMW010000081.1, forward strand.
ACTTATGGATTCTAAATTTATAAAACCATATAAGGATTCTGGCAGAGAGTATTACTGCCTTACTCAAAAAGGCTTAGAAACTTTAGAATATTTCTTAAATAGAATACCAGAATCTTATGCTATAAAAATCAATGAATACATAAAAAATAATAAAGAGAGTCTACTAGCAGATACTCAAGTTAAATCAAGTTTTGTTAAACAAAGTGAAAATGAATTCATTGTTAATTTAAGAGTTATTGAAAACCAAAGTAATTTGATAGATTTAAATTTAAATGTATCATCTGAAAAACAAGCAAAACAAATTTGTAATAATTGGAATAATAACGCTTCTAATATGTATGCCGAGGTAATTAATTTATTAATACGAGATATACACTAGAGCCTACACACAAATAATTGTTGTAGGCTCTTTTCCTACTTTTATCTCTTTAATAAGTTGATTTGTTAATGTATCGTATACTTTTACCGAATTTTTTTGAGTATCTGATATAAATAATCGTTCTTCATCTGGGGAGATTTCTAATCCCTGAGGTATTCCATCAATATCTATACT
>JALFMW010000092.1 GCA_022782605.1 Clostridium sp.
TGCAAATTCTTTAAACAAAGTTTCATTTTTACTAAGCTTTTTATTCTTTAATTGTGCAATAAATATATTTGCTGAAAATGGACTTTGTAAATTACAAATGTGGATACTATTATCAAAATCTTTTTGATAAGATGAGGCTACATTATAAGGTAGTAATGTTATACCTATATTTTCAGATACTAATGCAAGTAATGTTTTTGTTTGAGAATCAATGTACAATATGTTTGGAAAATAATTAAGATTGCCCCAAGTGTTTAAGAAAACATTATGTAGATAATTATCACCATTAACGCAAATATATTTTTCTTTTGATGTATCAAATATATCAATAGATTCTCTTTTGGCAAAATTATGTTTTACAGATGTTACTAAAACTAAATCATCATTTAATATTTTTTGTAGACTTAGTAAATTTTTATGTTCATAGTGAGAATTAATAAATCCTAGGTTTATTACAGAATCATAAAGGTATTCAGTTATTTTACAGTTTGATCTTTCTATTAAATCAACTTGAATATTTGGATATTGCTTTTGAAAATCACTAATCAGAGATGCTATACCATATTCAACCATAGTGTCTATTACACCGATAGAAATAGAACTACTTTCTTCACAAGAGTATTTTTTCATATCAGATAAAATATTCTTGTAATCTGCCATAGATTTTTGTGCAAATTTATAAAATTCCTCTCCTGCATCAGTAAGTCTGATACTTCGATGCTGTCTATTAAATAACTCAACACCCAGTTCTTTTTCTAGTGATTTGATATGTTTTGATATTGATGATTGAGATATATATAATTCTTGAGATGCTAGGGTAAAATGATTATACTTTACTATGGCTAAAAAAGACTTTATTTGTTCAAAAGTCATAAAAAATCCCCCTAACCCATATCTATATGTATAATTATAACAGATAAAATATCAAAAAAGTGATATACTAGATTTAATTTAATAGTTTTTGGAGGCATAAAATTGAATAGTTCAGTAAAAAGATTAACAGAAGCAGCTATATTATCAGCAGCTTTTATCATTATAACAATGGTAGCTTTATCAACAGGTTTGGGATATGGTTTATATTTAGATTTTGGAGTGCCAATTATATTTGCCCTGATTTACTTTAGATGTGAATTTAAATATACCTTAATGTGTGGTATAAGTAGTGTTATTTTGATTTTACTTGTTCTTGGTAATTTTGCAGCGGCCATATTGGTTAGCCAAAGTTTTTTATTGGGACTACTATGTGGATATTTAATAGCAAAAAAATCAGAGATTTTTGACGATTTATACTTAGGATCAATAATTGGTGTTATGTTTATGATATTGGTAGATATTTATGCCAGAAATATAATTGGATATAGTTTTATGCAAGAATTCCAAGGATATGTGGATTATATGAATAATAATACAAACATACTGGAGGCTATAAACAATTATCTTCCATTTATCAAAATTAATTTACAAGTTGTCTATTATTTATTAATAGCTATATTCCCATTTGGTATGGTATTTAGTATTTATTTTATATCTATAATGTGTGCAAAAAGACTGAGAATCTTGAATGAAAATGGTAAAAGAAAATATTTTATGATGAGATCTATGAGAAATTATGGAAGTTTTATGTGTATAAGGAAAAAATACTTCTATAGTGGATTAGTTTACGTTATTCTTATAAATATACTTAAAATGATGGATATAAATTTAAGTAATGTTTATTTAAATACAATTATAACTTGTGTAGAATATTTATCATATTATTTTATATTTAGAGATACACATGTATTAATAGGTAATTATATCAACATTAAATTTAAGAATAAAAGTATAAACTTACTTTATCTTATAATTACTTTGTTGCTTCTGTTTATAATATTTAAGATAACAATACTAGTATATGTATTAATATCAATCTATATGGATAGAAGATTTAACTTAAGAGAAAAACAAGATTACATAGTAAATAGTCATACACTTAAGTTGATGGAAATTTATAAAATATAGTACAAATTAAGAGAAAAGAAGGTGTTGCCATATATTTAGTGCAACACCTATTTTTATAAGTGGAATTAAATTTACACTTTTTAGAAAGTTTTAAATGATAATTATATTAAAAAATTAATTATGACAAAAAAATAGATTTTTAAAATTGACATAAATATGGCTTTTCTGTTAAATTCTCAGTAAGAAGCAAACTATTTTTAGGCTTCTTAATAATATGTTTTAGCCATATTAGACAACAGGTACTTTCACAATATTTATGAACTGGCAATAAACATTGTATAATTAGATATTTCCAATAGAGCAGTCAAAAAAGGTATTATGAAAATAGGTAAATAAATTGATATTTTATTTAAGGTAGAAATTAAATAGGACTACTTGAAGGGAATCTCTAATAAAAATCATAAATTATATTGGAGGTATAACATGGAAAAAGCAGTAAAAACTAAAAAGAGATATCCATTTGGTTTTTATGTATGTGCATTATCTTTCACTATTGAAAGAATGGCATTCTATTCATCTAAATGGTTAATAGGTGTATTTATAGTTGCTGCTGTAGCAAAAGGTGGATTAGGATTAGATGCAGCAGAAGGTGCAAAAATGGGTGCAAACTTAGTTGCATTTACATACTTAACACCAATAATAGGTGGATGGATAGCAGACAGATGGGTAAGTCCTAGATTATGTGTAGTTTTAGGTGCAGTACTTATGGGTGCTGGATATGTATTTGGATGGCAATCAGCTCTTCAAGGATCACCAGCATTAGTATGGGTAATGATAGCACTTGTATCTATAGGTACTGGTTTATTCAAGGGAAATGTATCAGCTATAAATGGAAAATTATTTGAAGACAAAGAACAACTTGACTCAGCCTTTTCAGTTCAATATTCTTTTGTTAATATAGGATCTTTCATAGGAACAACTGTAGTTTCTTTTATAGCATATGGACTTGGATTTGGAACTACATTCTTAATATGTGCAGGATTATTATTCCTAGATGCTGTATGGTTATTAGTAGGTGGTAATATGGCATTTGGTGAAGTTGGTAAAAAACCTTTTAAAGCTGGTGAAGTAAAAGAAAGTTCAACTAAAAAATCAAGTGATGCTCCTCTTACTTTAAAAGAAAAAGAAAGAATTGCAGCTATAGTTCTTATAACTATATTCTCAATTGTATTCTGGGTAGTATGGTATTTAACTTATATGCCAGTATTATATCACTGGGGACCAGACTTTGATACAGCCAATAAAGCTAACTGGATGATAGGTAACTTTACTGTACCTTCAGCTTGGTTTGATTCATTAAATGCACTTTGCTGTATAGCACTTGGACCAGTTTTAGCAGCTTATTGGAGTAAACGTGCTCGTTCACCAAAAGGTGATTTAAGTATGTTTAAGAAAACTGCTTTAGGTATGATATTACTAGGATTATCATTCGTTGTAATGGCACTTGCTGAAGTAGTTAGAGGAGATGGACAAGCTAACTTAATGTGGATAATATTAGTAGGTGTATTAATGTCAGTTGGGGAAATGGTATTCTCACCACTTGGAAACTCATTTATATCTAAATTCTCTCCAGCAAAAGTTTTAGGACTTATGATGGGTGTTTGGCCATTTGCAATATTCATATCTGGTAAAACTTATGGATACTTATATGAATTATTATCAGGATACTCATTTGCTCCAGCTTATGCAGTAGTTGCTGCAATAGTTATAGCATGTGGTGTAGTTCTTTGGTCATTAGATAAAAAATTAAGTAAACTAGTTGAAGAAGAAGACAGTGAAAAAGCATTAAATGCATAAAATATAGTGAGATTATTTAATATAGATAGCTCTAATTAATTTAGGGCTATCTTTTTTAATTGTAAGAAATTCATATATTCTCTGTATTGTGGATGATATATAAAAATGTAGTAATCACATTTTTATCTTATTTTGAATACTATTTATTGTGGAAAAATGTCTAATTTCCACAATGAATTAATTATGGTGGTGAAAGGTTTGAAAAATTTAGAAAATATAATAGTTAAAGAACTGCCTTTTATTTATGAAAAAAGTTCAACTAAACTATTAGAGGAACTTTTAACAAATAATGAAGATATTATACCAGATGGTATATCTATGATAAATGCACCATTTATGTGGAGTAAAAATATTACAGGTAAAAATGTGAAAATAGCAGTAATTGATACAGGGTGTGATTTAACTCATGAAGATTTAAAAAGTAAAATAATTGGAGGAAGAAATTTCACTTCTGAAGATAATAAAAATGTCAATATATATCAAGATTATAATGGACATGGAACACATGTATGTGGAATAGTGGCTGGAAGTAAAAATAATAGAGGAATAATAGGAGTAGCTCCTGATGCCAAGCTAATAATTTTAAAAGCTTTAGATAAAAATGGTTCAGGAACATTACAAGGAATTATAAATGCTATTAACTATGCGGTTAGTTTAAAAGTAGATATAATATCTATGTCACTGGGAACAACTTCAGATGTACCTCAGCTTCATCAAGCTATTGTAAAAGCTATAAATAACAATATATTAGTTGTGTGTGCAGCAGGAAATGAAGGTGACAATAATTCTTCTACAGATGAATATTCATATCCTGGAGTATATAATGAAGTAATAAGTGTAGGAGCTATAGATTATAAAAAAACTGCAGCTAGATTTACTGATTCAAATAAAGAAGTAGATTTATTAGCTCCTGGAGTAAATATAGTATCAACCTATTTAAATAATTCCTATGCTATGTTATCAGGAACAAGTATGGCAACACCACATGTTACAGGAGCACTTGCCTTACTAATAGAATGGTCAACAAAAGAATTTGGTAGAAGATTAACAGAAGCTGAATTATATGGTCAGTTAATTAAAAATACAGAGACACTAGATATGGCAAGATCACTTCAAGGAAATGGTTTATTATTCATGAATCCTAAATTTGTTACTAAATAAACATTTAAAATATAATTTAAAAAGCTATCTCTTATGTTATAGAGATGGCTTTTGTATGCAAAAAAATATATAATACTATATGGAATATTATTATGATAATATGAAAAAATAAATACATAATAAAAATGAAAGGATTAAGTTATGTTTAAAGTAGATAGAGAAATATGTATAGCATGTGAACAATGTATAAAAGATTGTCCAGTAAATGATATTTATCTTAAGGAAGGAAAAGCTCATATAAAAAATGAAGCCTGTATAAAGTGTGGTCACTGTATAGCCATATGTCCAGTAAAAGCAGTCTCAACAGATGATTATGATATGAGTGAGGTTATTGAATATAAGAAAGAAGATTTTGAAATTTCACCAGATAGATTATTGAATTTTATAAAGTTTAGAAGAAGTGTTAGAAGATTTAAAGATAAAGAAGTTGAAAAAGAAAAAATTGAAAAAATAATAGAAGCTGGTCGTTTTACACAAACTGGAACAAATAGCCAAGATGTTTCATTCACTGTACTTACAAAAGATTTGCCTAAGATAAAAGAGTTAACATATGAAATTTTAAATAAGAAAGGCCAATATATCTTAGATAATATGAATGATAATATTAAACATCTAGAAAGATATGCAAACCTATGGACTAGAATGTATGTTGAACATAAAAAAGATCCACAAAATTATGATAGATTATTTTTAAATGCTCCTCTAGCCATAATTGTAAGTGCTAAAAGTCCACTTGATGGTGGTTTAGCATCTTCTAATATGGAATTAATGGTTGATGCACTTGGACTTGGAACTTATTTCAATGGATTTTTCCAAGTAGCAGCAGAAGATAATAAAGAAATTCTAGATTTATTAAATATAAAAGATGGAAAAAAACTTATAAGTTGCTTAGTTATAGGCTATCCAAATGTGAAGTATAAACGTACAGTTCCAAGAAAAGAAGCAGATGTAACATGGATGTAGATTTAAATAACTCCTATTAATTTAGGGGTTATTTTTATATAAATAATAAAGATATATGACAATTATAAATGATATAATTATATAAAAAGTAATTATTATGGGGAAAAAATAAAGAAATGGGGTTTAGTAATGATTGAGGTAAATAAATTATCTAAATCTTTTACAAGAGAAGTAAAAGACAATGTATGTAAGAAAAAAAAGCTTAGAACAAAGAAAGAAGATTTTTTAGCAGTAAATAATGTATCATTTAAAGTAGATAAAGGTCAAATTATTGGAATTTTAGGACCTAATGGAGCTGGAAAAACTACTTTACTTAGAATGTTGGGAGGAATACTTACCCCTTCTTCTGGTCACATACAAATAAATCAGTATGATTATCAAACAGACAAAAATGCAGCTAAGAAAGAAATAGGATATTTATCTGGAAATACAAAATTATATAACAGATTGTCTCCAAGAGAGTTACTAACAACTTTTGGTAGCTTGTATGATATGTCAAAAGAAGATATAAAAAATTCGATAGAAAATATAATTAAGATTATGGATATGAGTGATTTTATTGATAATAGGATAGAAAACTTGTCAACTGGTCAAACACAAAGAACGTCTATAGCAAGATGTCTTATTCATAATCCGAACATATACATATTTGATGAACCAACATTAGGATTAGATGTTTTAAGTAGTAAGTCTATAATTGATTTTATGAAAAGTGAAAAAGAAAAGGGAAAGACAGTAATTTATTCCACACATTATATGGAAGAAGCTGAAATATTATGTGATAAAATATATATGATGCATAAGGGAGAATTTATTGAAGAAGGAACTTGTGAAGAGTTAAAAAATAAATATAATACTAATAGTTTACGTGATATATTTATCAAATTAGTAAGTGAGAGGGGGGACTTAAATGAGATTTAAAATGGTCAAAACAATTTTTAAAAAGGAAATGATAGATATTCTTAGAGATAAAAGAACTCTATTTATGGGGATTATTCTTCCATTAATTTTATATCCTGTGATTATGATAATTATGACACAAATTATGACAATGTCCATGGGAAGTATAGAAGAGAAAGATATAAATATAGCTTTTGAAAAAAATCCAAGCAAAGAATTAGTATCTTTAATAGAAAATCAAACAGATAAAAATACAGAAAGAATTAATATAGTTACTACAAATAATTATAAAAAAGATTTACAGGATGGAAATATTGATGCTTACATAGGAGTAAAAGGGAAGAATAAGATAGAAAATTATAAAATATACATAAACTCATCAAAAGAGAATGCTTCTAGTGTAAATTCAAAACTAGAAGAAATATTTACTATATCTAAAGATAGAAAAGTTAAAAATAAAATAGAGCAGTCCAAACTTGATGTTAAAGAAACTTTAAATCCAGTAGTATATCAAACTGTAGATGTTGCAGAGGATGAAGATGTGGCAGGATTAGTACTTGGTGGAATACTTCCATTTATATTAATTATGGGAGTTTTATTAGGAGCAATTTATCCAGCTATAGATTCTATGGCAGGAGAAAAAGAAAGAGGTACATTAGAAACTTTATTTACACTTCCTATTTCAAATTTAGAGTTAGTTATGGGAAAATATATGGCGGTTTCACTATGTGCTATAGTTACAGCAATTTTAAATGTGGTATCCATATTGATGACTTTAGTTTATATACTAACTACAGGAGAACTTACAGGACAATTAATTTTCGGTAGTTTAAAATTATCAAGTTTAGTATTTCCTCTATTTATAACAATTATTTGTGTGTGCTTATTTGCAATGGTTGTTTCAGCCATAAGCATGTGTGTATGCTCTTTGGCAAAAAGTTTTAAAGATGCTCAAAACTATATAACACCAGTTATGTTTTTAGTACTAATACCTTCATATGTATCAATGATTCCTAATATTAGTTTGGATAGAACAACATCAGTAATACCAGTTGTAAATATATCTTTACTTATAAAAAGTGTATTAACTAATAATACTAATTTAGGACTGATTGCACTTGTATTTATATCAAACTTTGCATTTGTTATATTATCGGTAATTATCTTATCTAAGATGTTTAATTCAGAAGAAATACTATTTGGAAATAGTAGAAATTTCTCATTTTTAGAGAAGCGAAGTAATATTAAAAAAGGTACTATACCAACTGTCAGTGATGGTGTAATTTTATATGCAGTGGGACTTGTATTATTAATTTATGTTGGAAGCTATATTCAACTTAAATTTAAAATGACTGGTATAGTATTAACTCAAGTTATGATAATATCACTTCCCATTTTATTTGCTTTTTATATTAAAAGTGATTTTAAGAAGGTATTCTCTTTAAAACTACCTAAGTTTAAACATTTACTAGGCTCAGGTATTTTATGGATAGGGTGTTATTTACTTGTATTTATTCTGACAAATATAATCATGTATTATTTCCCACAAAACCAAGAGATAGTAGAAGGATTAAATGATGCTTTATTTATAAAAGATAATTTATTATTAAACTTATTAATAGTTGCAGTTATGCCTGCAATTTGTGAAGAAATGTTCTTTAGAGGTTTTATATTAACTTCTTTTAAAAATAATCAAAAATCATATAAAGGTGCTATTATATTTTCGGGAATTTTATTTGGAATAATGCATATGGACTTTATAAGAATTATCCCAACATCTATACTTGGAATTTCCTTTGCTTATGCTGTGTGTAAAAGTAATTCCATAGGTGTGGGTATGTTTATGCATTTCTTAAATAATGGATTTGCAGTAATAGTTACTCATATGTCCTCAAAATTAGTTCAAAATGTTAACTCAAGTGAATTAACTTACTTGTCCATATCACAAATAAGTGTAATTTTTATTATAAGTTTAATGTTTATATCATTAGCAGTTTTATTATTTAAAGAAAAGAAAAAAGAATTTAAGGAAATTACTGAATAAAGTAAAATAAGGCTGTTTATTTAATAGCCTTATTTTACTTTTTGATTTTAAAATTTAATTTTATTGTCAAATTTAAGATGTTATAATAAAAAATGAAATGGAGATGATAAAATGTTAAATTTAATAGAAGAAATAAATGTAGATCTAACTAGATGTAAGAAAGTTATAGATGAAAATAATTACTTGGAAACTGTAATAGCCATAGAAGAACTTCAAGATAAATATAGAGATAAAATTAAATCTTTAGATGAAAAATCAAAGGATATTGTTTGGAATTATAGCATGAAGGATTTAGTAAATATAAAGGATTCTCTAATTGAATATAGAGAAGAAATAATTGAAAAAGAAAAACTTAAAAACTTCCATGAAAAAATGTTGAACTTCAAACTTTATCTTGAAAAGAATGAAATAGAAAATAGAACTGTTTTAGATAAAATAATAAATATTATTGAAGAAGTAAACAACAACAATATAAGTTTGGATGAAAAATATGAAAAGATTAAATCTTGTTTTAATTTAATTGAGAAATTTGAGAGAAAAACAGCTTCATATATATTGGAATTAATAACACTTGTAATTAGTTAAATAAAGAAGATTATATATTTTTTAATATAAGGAATGTAGATAAAACTATTTAAAAAGATTTATCTACATCCTTTTTTAATTATATACTAAATAATAAATCAGCATACGTTGGGAATGGCCAATATTTTTTGCTTACCATTGATTCTAATTCATCAGCAATAGCACGAACTTCTTGCATTTGAACTTTTATATTATCTCTATAAAATTCTGCATTTTCTTTAGGATCATCATAATTTTTAGCTTCTAATAATGAAGTATTTAGTTTTTCTATTTTAATATCTAAACAAGAATTTAATGAAGAAAGTTTTTTGACTAAAGAAACTTCTAAGCTACAATCTAATTCTGAGGCTAAAGATTTTTTATTTAAGGCAGTGTCAGTTAAAGTTTTAATATAAGCACATACTGCTGGAATAATATCTTTTTTAGCCATATCAATCATAGTCAAAGCTTCTATATTTAATGTTTTAGAATATTCTTCTAATAAAATATCGCATCTAGATTGAAGTTCTTCTTTAGTATAAACATTAAATCTTTCAAAAAGTTTTATGTTTTTTTCATCAACGTAATGAGGAAGTACATCAACAGCAGTTTTGAAATTAGAAAGTCCTCTTTTTTCTGCTTCGATTACCCACTCTTCTGCATAATTGTTTCCATTAAATATTATTCTAGAATGTTTTTTCATAGTATCTTTTATTATTTGGTTAATAGTTTCATCTATATTATTGCTAGTTTCAAGAATATCAGCATAATCAGATAAACTGTTTGCTACAATAGTATTTAATATAGTATTAGGACAAGCAATATTACAAGTTGAGCCTAACATTCTAAATTCAAATTTATTTCCTGTAAATGCAAATGGAGAAGTACGGTTTCTATCTGTTGTATCTTTCATAAAAGATGGAAGAACATCAACATCTATATCCATTCTATTTAAAACTTCCTCAGTGTAAGGCAAATCATTTTCAATGCATTTTAATATTTTTTTCAAATCAGAACCTATAAACATGGAAATAATAGCTGGAGGAGCTTCATTTCCACCAAGTCGATGATCATTACCTGCACTAGCAACTGATAATCTAAGTAAGTCTTGATATTCATCAACAGCCTTTATTATGGCAGATAAAAATAATAAGAAAGTTTTGTTTTCAAAAGGCTTTTTACCAGGATCTAGTAAGTTTTTACCTTTATTTGTTGTCATGGACCAGTTGTTATGCTTACCACTACCATTAACACCAGCAAAAGGCTTTTCATGTAATAAACATACTAAACCATGTTTATCGGCAATTCTTTTCATTAAATCCATAGTAATTTGGTTATGATCTGTAGCTACATTTGTTACTGTATGAACTGGAGCTAATTCATGTTGAGATGGAGCAACTTCGTTATGTTTAGTCTTAGATAAAACACCAAGTTTCCAAAGTTCCATGTCTAGCTCTTTCATAAATTCAGCAACTCTAGGTTTTATTGAACCAAAGTAGTGATCTTCCATTTCTTGTCCCTTAGGAGGTTTAGCCCCAAATAAAGTTCTTTGACAGAATTTTAAGTCCATTCTTTTTTCATAAAGATTTTTATCTATTAAGAAATATTCTTGTTCTGGACCAACAGTAGTTATAACTCTTGTTACATCATCATATCCAAGAATATTTAGCAATCTAACAGCAGTTTTATCAAGTGCTGCCATAGATTTTAGAAGAGGTGTTTTTTTATCAAGAGATTGACCAGAGTAAGAACAAAAAGCAGTTGGTATACATAAAGTAGTATCTCTTATAAAAGCATAAGATGTTGGGTCCCATACTGTATATCCTCTAGCTTCAAAAGTACTTCTAAGACCTCCTGAAGGGAATGATGACCCATCAGGCTCTCCTTTAATTAGTTCTTTACCTGAAAACTCCATAATAACATTTCCATCATTAGTTGGAGAAATGAAGCTGTCGTGTTTTTCAGCAGTAATTCCCGTCATTGGTTGAAACCAATGTGTGAAATGTGTAGCTCCATTTTCTATTGCCCAATCCTTCATTGTGTTTGCAACAACGTTGGCAATTTTAATGTCTATGGGTTTACCTTGATGTATAGTGTTTTTTAAAATATCATAAATATCTTTTGGTAATCTTTCTTTCATTACATTATCATTAAAAACTAAACTACCGAATATTTTAGATATTCTTTCCATAAAAAATTCCCCCTTTTTCAAATAAAAAGGCGCAGTAGGTAAAGATAACCTACAGCGCCTTTGCTGTTAAAAACAATTTATAAAAGTAATTGTATTCATTGAACATTAGTATGTCAACATATAAATAAAAATATCAATAAATTATTTATAGAGAGTCTAAAAATAAATTATTAATACGAGATAAAAATATTTGACATGTAATTAGATAAGCTGTAAAATTTTACTAAATAAAAAGGGTGTTTATAAATGAAACAATAAATTAAAAATATTATGTGAAAGTAAGAGTATTTATTAAAGGATGTGAAGGAAGAGTACTTTCATTCTTCAATAAGTACTTTTTTTATAAAATTAATCTAAGTTATGTTAAATTTAAAGGGTGATTGAGATGGAAAAAATTCTAATAGTCTCGAGTTCGAGGAAAAGCAAACAGATATTAATAGATATGGTTAAAGAGAGTGGAAATTATCAAGTTTTAGATGTAGATAGTGCTCTTCAATGTAGAGAAATTATAAAAAAGTTTAATTTTGATTTGATTATAATTAGCTTACCATTGAAAGATGATGGTGGAGAAAATTTATCAGACTTTTTAAATAAAAATACAGATAGTGCTATTATTCTTATTGTAAAGAACGATATTACTAAGAAATTACGTAGGGTTGAAGAAAGTGGTATATATGTATTAGAGAAGCCTTTGAATAAACTTATGTTTATAAAAATTATTCAATCACATATAATTCATAGAAGAAGATATAATTTTCTTATGGAAGAAAATAAAAAATTAAAAAATAAAATAAGAGATATAAAGTTAATTGACAGAGCCAAGTTAACATTAATTCAATACTTAAACATGAGTGAAGAAGAATCTCATAGGTATATTGAAAAACAAGCGATGGATAGGAGAATAACTAAGGTAGAAGTTGCTAAAAATATTCTTAAAATTTATGAATTTTAAAAGGTGATATAGGGGGTGAATATATGACTAAATTTATATTTGTAACAGGAGGAGTAGTATCTGGACTGGGAAAAGGAATAACTGCTGCATCTTTAGGAAGATTATTAAAAGCTAGGGGATTAAAAGTAATAGCACAAAAACTTGATCCCTATATAAATGTTGATCCAGGAACAATGAGTCCTTATCAACATGGGGAAGTATTTGTGACAGAAGATGGAGCAGAAACAGATTTAGATTTAGGTCATTATGAAAGATTTATTGATGAAAATTTAAATCAATTTTCAAATTTAACTACAGGAAAAGTATATTGGAATGTACTTAACAAGGAAAGAAAAGGAGAATATTTGGGAGAAACTGTTCAAGTTATACCTCATATAACAAATGAAATTAAAAGTTTTATCTACAGTGTGGGACAAAAAAGCAATGCAGATGTAGTAATAACTGAAATAGGAGGTACAGTAGGGGATATAGAAAGTCAACCTTTTATGGAGGCTATAAGACAAGTATCTTTAGAATTAGGAAGGGAGAATTGTCTATTCATACATGTAACTTTAGTACCATATATCAAAAGCTCAGGAGAGCATAAATCGAAACCAACTCAACATTCAGTAAAAGAGCTCCAATCTCTGGGAATCATGCCAAATATTATAGTAACACGTTCAGAAAAACCACTTGATGATTCAATAAAACAAAAAATTTCTTTATTTTGTAATGTAAAAAAAGATTGTGTAATAGAAAATAAAACAATAGATATATTGTATGAAGTGCCAATTATGCTTGAAAAACAAGGATTTTGTGAAATTGTATGTAGAGAACTTAATATTAAATACGACAAGTGTGATTTAAGTGAATGGCAAGAAATGATTGAAAGAGTTAAAAGTATAGATAAAAATATAACTATTGCACTTGTTGGGAAATATATAAAACTTCATGACGCATATTTATCAGTTGTGGAAGCTCTTTCTCATGCAGGATATGAAAATGGAGCAAATGTGAATATCAAATGGGTAGATGCGGAAAGTGTAACTTATGATAGCGCAAAAGAAGTTTTAAAAGATTGTGATGGGATTTTAGTACCAGGAGGTTTTGGCGACAGGGGAATAGAAGGTATGATATGTGCAGCGAATTTCGCTAGAGTAAACAATATACCTTATCTAGGTATTTGTTTAGGAATGCAAATAGCAGTTATTGAATTTGCGAGAAATGTATTGGGGATGAAAAATGCAACATCTACAGAATTTGATAAATTTACGACCTACCCAGTTATAGCTTTAATGATTGATCAATATGGAAATATTCCTCTAGGAGGAACCATGAGACTTGGTGCTTATCCGTGCAAAATAAAAGAAAATACTATGATGGCTAAATCTTATGAAAGTTTGAATATTAGTGAAAGACATCGCCATAGATATGAGTTTAATAATAATTATAGAAAAGATTTCATAAAGGCAGGTATGATAATAGGTGGTACATCTCCAGATGGAACACTTGTTGAAGCTATTGAAATACCAGAGAACAAATTTTTTGTGGGAGTTCAATATCACCCAGAATTTAAGAGTAGACCAAATAGAGCAAATCCTATTATAAAAGGATTTATTAAGGCAACTATAAAATAAAAATTAGTATGTAATATATTAAAGGAAATAGGGAATTATAAAACCATATTATAGAAAATATGGAGGTATAATTATGAAAGCTTATGTAGATGATGAAACTTGTATAGGATGTGGAACATGTCCTGAAGTTTGTCCTGAAGTTTTCCATATGACTGATGAAGGAATAGCTCATGCAATAGATGGTGAAATTCCAAAGGATGTACTAGGAAAAGCAAAACAGGCAGAAGAAAGTTGCCCAGTGGAAGCAATTGATATAGACGAAGACTAGAAAGGATATATAATATGAAAGCATACGTTGATAAAGATAATTGTGTATCATGTAAACATTGTGTTAGTGTTTGCCCTAGTGTATATTCTATGGACAGTGATGGAAAAGCTGTTGCAATTAGAGACAATATTCCTGTAGATGATAAAAATAAAGCTACTAGAGGAAGAGATGAATGTCCAGTTTCAGCAATTAATTTAAGCGGTTATTAAATATTAAAAAAATACCTTTACTAAAGGTATTTTTTATTTTATGAATTTACTGAATTGAAAATTTTTTATTTAAATCAGGTATTTCATCCTTATTTTCAACATTTTTATTTTTAAAGAGTTTAAATAATAAGCTTAAAGCTATAATCAAAGTAATAAATTCAGATACAGCAGTAGTGATCCATATTCCATTACCACCAAATAATTTTGTAAGAATAAATAAACTTATTGTAACTAACACAAGACTTCTTCCAAGAGATATTATGGCAGAGGAAAGTGGTTGTTCTATGGAAACAAAGAAACCTGAAATTATTAAGTTAAAGCCTACAAATAAGAAAGATATGGAGTATAACTTAAATACTGAAACTGTTGATGTAAATAATTGAGTTTCCTGTGGATTTATAAATAATCCAGTAATATTACTTGCAAATATCATTGATGATGCAAATACTAAAACTGAAGTTATTAATACAGTCTTAAGTGCTATTTTAAATAAATGATTTACTTTGTTTATTTCACCTGCACCAAAGTAATAACTTATTAAAGGTTGAGCACCTTGAGTTATACCAATCATTGTCATAAGTATTAATGTGTTAACATAGCAGATAACACTATAAGATATCAATGCATCTTGACCTATTAATCTCAGCAATGTTTGGTTAAATAAAATTGTTACTAGCCCCACACTAAGCTCTGATGTGCAATCAGGAAATCCTAAAGAAATTATTCTTTTTATTGTTTTAAAGCTAAATTTAAATTTAACAAATCTTAAATTTGACTTCTTTCTTAAGAAATGACTTAAGAAAAATAAAGTTGAAAATACTTGAGCTATACCGGTTGCAAAGGCAGCTCCTCTCACACCATATCCTAGTTTTATAACAAAAATATAGTCTAGTGCTATATTTGTTATGGCTGAAATTACAACACCAATAGTAGCTAAGAATGGAAATCCATCCGCTTTTACTATTACTTCTAAAGAATAAGAAACAATAAAGAATATGTTAAATAAAGATATTATAAATAAGTAATCTTTAACATAACCTATAGTATCTGGTGTGGCACCTAGAATTTTAGCTAAATAATCAAGGCCTAAAATAGATGTAGTCGTTATTATGATTGCAAGAGCTGTAATAGTAAATAAATTAAGTGAAAAAGCTTCATTTGCTTTTTCTAAATCTTTTTTTCCTAGATATATGGCTATAATTGTAGATGCACCTGTAGAAAATAGTACAGATATAGCAAATATAAAATTGATAAAAGGCATAGCAATATTTACTGAAGCAAGGGCCAATTCCCCAACACCCTTACTAACAAATATTCCATCGACTATTGTGTACAGCGAGAAAACCCACATGGCTGCAACTGATGGTCCTAAGTATTTTAGGAATTGTTTAAATAAATCTTTTGTCATTATATCACTCCTTATACTTAAATCTTAATCCCTGGTATAATACCAAGGTCAATAAAAATCAGCAAATATTTTTTAAATTTATTGAAAAATTTTTTTCTTTATGAAATAATATATTTCAGTATGTATTAAAAAAGGAGCAAAAATGAAAGATTATTACAAAATTGGAGAAATATCTGAAATGTACGACATGAGTAGAGACTCACTTATGTATTATGAAAAGTTAGGAATAATTAAGCCTACTAGAGATGACAATGGATACAGACTATATAATGTTTCTGATATTTGGAGACTGAATTTAATAAAAGAATTAAAAAGTTTAGGCTTCTCTTTTAAAATGATTAAAGAGTATTTAGAAAATAGAGATTTAAAATCTACTAATAAATTACTTGAGGACGGAATAACTTTATTAGATGATCAAATATTAAAGTTATTAAAACAAAAAGAAAATATGAGAAAAAGAATGGAGTCAATAAAAAATACAGCCAATAATTCCAATTTGAATAGTATAGAACTTACTTATTTAAAGAAAAGAAAAGGATTAATATTAAATGGTGAAATAAAAAGAGATGAAGATTTTGATTTACTTATTCAAAAGCTTCAAAAAGATCACAATAATAAATTTGGTATTCTTGGCAATAATAATTTAGGCTCTGTATTTAAAATGGATTCTCTTGAAAAAGGAATAACTACAGATTACGAATCTGTATTTTGTTTATTAAAAGAAGGTGCAAATGAATATAATATAGAATTTGAAGAAGGTTACTATGTAACTTTAACTTATAGCGGAGATTATTTAAATAATAAAGAGCATATTAAGAATATGTTTGATTTTATTGAAGAAAATAAGTTAATAGTAACTGGTAATCCAATGGAAATTTATAAGATAGACATACATGAAACGGAAAATAAAAACGAGTTTATCACAGAAATTCAAATACCTATAAAATGTTAAAGATGATGTTAAGATAAAACATCATCTTTTTAATATTCTATCCAAATTGGAGATGTGATAGACTTTTTATTGTTTTTTTCAGTTATAACTGCAAAGTAGTAAGTATTTTTCTTAGGAGGTTTTAATGTAAAGTCAATTTTTGCAAAATTTGATTTGAAATCTTTAGAATATATTATCTTATTATTATTACTGTATATTTCAATTTTTTTTATTTTTTCTTCACCTTTATTATCAATTGCACTTGCGATGATTCTTATATAAGAAGGTTTCTTTATTATGCTACCCATAGGCATTTTATTTAGTGTAAAATTTATATCAATATTTCTATTTTCACTAACATAAATTCGTCTATTTTTTACAGCATTTAAAATTTCACTTCTGCTTAAATCTTCACAAAGGATGGTTGTTATAAAATTATTAGTAGCACTTGAATTAATATAGTTATTATATTCACAAGTAATAGGACTAACATGCCAACCATTGTCAAGAGCCTCTTGATAATAATCCAAATTTAATATATTTTTATTTGAATCTTTTTTTAACTCAATTAAAGAAATAATTTCATCACCATAGGAAGAATACTTAAAATAATTTATATTACTTAGATTATTATCAAGTTTAAACTGAGCCAATAAATCATCTTGAAAGTAAAATAATTTCTTATAAAATAAATCCAAACTTATATTATCTTTAAAAATAAAAGGATTATTACAGTTAAAAATATTTATTTTAGTAGGATTTTTTTCATTTGACAAATTTGTAATTAATTGAAATCCAGGTATAGATACAAAGTCACCTTTATCAGAATGTTTTTTACAACAATCCACCAGCTTTATCCATTTTTTATTGTTTATAATAATATCATTAGATTTATTTGAACTATTATTAAATTTTTCTGTAATAAAAGCATAATCTAAGTGTTTTGTGTTTTTGAAGAAATTATTTAAATCATCATAGGATGTAAAAATATTGAATTCATTGTTATTATTAAAAAAGACTCCTCTGTATTGATTATAAAATGGTGTTCCTACAGTAAAATACCATTCTATAGTTTTTGAATCATTGGGGAATTCTAATCTGACAACCTGTACGCCTCTTTTTAATTTTTTATCACATTTATAATATATGTATTTTGAAGTTACAATAGTTTTTTTTGTGACATCTTTGTAGTTAAGAAAAAGTTTAAAATCATCCAAAGTATGATTACAGCTATATGAAATTTTAATTTCTGGAGTTGAAATAATATTTTGTTCTCCTCTTTTTGGAATTAAACTTTCTATAGTTATAGAATCTTCATCATTATTATTGTTGTTAATATAATTATCTCCATTAGTTTTAATGTAAGAAAATGAAAAAAAGAATATTATTAAAAATACAGTGATTATCTTTTTTAACATGTTTATACTTCCTTTCATCATTAAATTAATTTTCATATGAAGTAATGAATTTAGTTTTAACTAAGAATTTAAATTTATTCAAAGATAAGAAAAATAAACATATTAAGCATAATATTTTTAATAATAAAACATATGAGGACAAGACTTACTAATATAATATATAAAGATTCTATAAATGAATTTATTCAGCTTCTTAAGGAGGATTAGTATGCTAGTAGATTCAATAGAAATAAAAATAAAAAAAGATGACGCTATGAAACTTATACTTAGAAGAACACCATTAATAAGTAAAATAGA
This sequence comes from Clostridium sp., assembly GCA_022782605.1. Classification (GTDB taxonomy): domain Bacteria; phylum Bacillota; class Clostridia; order Peptostreptococcales; family Peptostreptococcaceae; genus Terrisporobacter. The sequence goes on from JALFMW010000092.1 coordinate 18,721, forward strand.
CCAGTTTAATAGAAAGATTGAGAATATACATTTGGAATATGTAGAATATAAAGTATTGAGATTTGAAATAATCAGTAAGAAAAAAAATAAAAATAATTTTAGATGCAATGATGTAAAACATAAGATAATTGTCATTGTAAATACTTATAATGGACATTCTAAATCAGTTGATGATATTCCAGAAACAGTAAGAAGATATATTGCAAAAGGTTGTATAAAAAAAAGTAATATTAAAGAAGATTATATAATTGAGAAGGTGAAAAATGAAATAATAAAGCATTTTGATGATAAAGTTATTAATACTTCAATTGATAAGAAAATTATAAAAAGTATAAATCTTTTGGAGATAAGTAGTATATATAAGCCTTACTGGATAGGTGATTATAATGGAAAAGAAGTTTTTATAGATGCATAAAAGCTGTAAGAAAAGTCTTACAGCTTTTAGTTTTGAAGAATTATTTTTTCTTATTTAAATAATCAAGTGATTTTAAGGTGTAGCCTTCATCTTCCCAGTGAGTAATTACTTCATCTAATATTTCACTATTGGTTTGAGAGTTGGAATGAAGTAAAACGATAGCACCTGGGTGAGTTCTTGAATAAATTTTATTTTTAGCAAATTCGTGAGTAGGTTGTTGATTATTGTACCAATCAACATAGGCAAAACTCCAAAAAATTGAAGCATAACCTAAATCATTTGTCATTTTTAAGGATTCTTCACTGAATTTACCCATTGGAGGTCTGAAATACTTTGGCATTTCATGACCGGTTACTTCCTTGTAAGTATTAGCCACATCTAAAATTTCTTTTTTGAATTTTTCCTCATCATGAATAGATGCCATTGAAACATGGCTAACAGAATGATTACAGACTAAATGTCCTTCTTTTTCCATTCTTTTTATTATTTCAGGATTATTTTTAATATAACTTTCAACTACAAAAAAATTACCAGGTGCATTATGTTTTTTCAAAACATCTAATATATTATTTGTATATCCATTTTCATAACCAGAATCGAAAGTTAAATATATGACTTTTTCCTTAGGATCGCCAACATAGTAAGAGTTATAGTTTTTAAAAAAAGTAGCTTCTTTTATAGGTGAGGGTTGTTTTCCATCCTCTCGAGGATTAAAATACCAATTATATTCTACAGTGCTTAAATCTTTAGAATAAATTTGAGTTTTAATTTTATTAAAAATTGAAGTATCGTTAATAGTAACAAATGCAAATATTAATAAAAAAGCAGCTATAATCAATAATTTATTTAAGTTATTTTTTTTCAAATTTAAACCTCCATTTCATCTTTTTGAAATTATACTATACATATTATTACCAAAAGTCATATAATAAATTTACTGTTAAATTAAATTACTTTAGTGGTAATATAATAAGGTTAAGTAAAATAATTCTTAAATGAAAATATGAAAGGATAAGTTATGGATATAAACAAAATAAAAAGTATAGTACAAGATGTGGTTTTTATTGATTTGGAAACCAGTGGACTAAATCCTCATAATTCAGAGATTTTGGAAATAGGAGCTATAAAAAGTGAAAATAATAAATTAACTTCTTTTCATACTTTTGTTAAGAATAAAAGAGAAATTCCTCTTGAAATATTTTCACTTTGCACAGATTTAAAGCAAAGTGATTTAGATAATGCTCCCACTTTATGTGAAATAAAAAAGAAGTTAATTGACTTTTTAGGTGACAAAAAAATAATATGTCATAATGGAGAATTTGAAAGAGCATTTTTAAATCACTATATACCTGAAATAAAAAATGAAATACTTGATTCTATGGAATTAATGGTAATATTGGAACCTTATCATAAAGAGTATAATTTGGAATATTTGAAAAACACCTTAACAAAAGACAAGAGTATTGAAAAACATAGGGCTATTGATGATGTTGTAGATACTATAAATATAATAAATGCTGTACTTATGAGATTAAAAGATAAAGAAAGTAAAGCTATGACACTGGAGAATTTAACTTTTAAAATAAATTCAACATTAAGTAGGTTTGGTTTAAATAAGTGGATCTGGAGTGAGTTAATAGATAATGGAAATTACAACATAGATAATATTGATGTAATATATGAAGATGAAAAAGATAAAAACAAAAATAAAAGAGATTTAAAAGATACATTAATAAACCATAGATTTTCTTATGAACATTTACTTAAGAAAAAGGAAATCTGGCAAAGTAAAAAAGGATTTAACTATGAATTTAGACCAGGTCAATTTGAACTTAGTAAGATAATTAGAGAAACTATGAATACTAGAAGTGAAAATATAGCTTGTATAGAAGCTCCAACTGGAATTGGTAAAAGCGTTGGGTATTTGCTACCAAGTATTATGGAAAGTTATTTAAATAATAAAAGAATTATAATTTCTACAGATACAAAGGAACTACAAACACAACTTATTAAAAAAGATATACCTAATGTTATTAAGTCCTTGGGATTAGAAGACAAGATAAGTTTTGGATATATTAAAGGTAAAAGTAACTATATATGTGTGGAGAAACTAGAAAAATATATAAATGAATATGATAATGATAAATGCACTACAAGTGAAATTTTATCTTTAATTATTTTAGAAAGATTAGTAAGTGAAGGAATATATGGTGATATAGAAGAGATAAATTATTGGATCTTTAATAATTTCCCAGAAATAATTACCCACTTAAGACATGTTGCATGTGATCCTAATCTTTGTAAACCTAAAAAATGTTACAAAGAATGCCTTTATAAAAAAAGAGTAGAAGAACTTAAGGAAGAAGATATAACAGTTGTTAATCATTCACTTCTTGCTAGGTGGCCCTATAAAGATGAAAAGCCAATAGAAAATTTAATCGTGGATGAAGCACATAATTTAGTTGAAAAGGGATATGAATTTTTTGCCTCAGAAGTAGAGTACAGAAGTTTAAAGTTTTTCTTACATGAAATTTATCCATATGAAATGATTAATAGTAGTCCCTTTGCATATACAACTAGAAATAAAAAGATAATTAAGCCATTTGATAGATTTTATTATTTTCTAAATATGGATGCAAATAATAAATCAAAAATAAGTAGAAAAATAAATTTAATTATAGAAGAAGCTGAGTATATACTTGAATATGGAAGACAAAATAATTACTCAACCATCTCAAACTATAATTTAAGCTGGGAAATTAATCTTCAAAAGAATGAAAAAGCAGGTTCAGTATACAAAGACAAGAGGATGATTGATGTAACCTATGGTAAATATGGTGAATGTATAAAAAATTCTCTAGATAAAATACTAGCTAACTTAAAATCAATTTTATATATTTTAGATAGACATATGGATGATGACTCCATTGATAAGGAAAATGATACTTATAAACAAGGTGAAAGCAAGTTTAAAGATTTAGATGCTTTAAAAAATACTATTGAAGTTTTCCTGGAATATAATGAAGCTGATACTTATGCTAGAATAGTAACTTTAAGTAAAAATTTTGATGATTTTTTATTCCAGGTGATTCCACTTAATATAGCAGATTTATTTGAAGAAAAAATACTATCTTCATTGAGCTCGGGGATATTCTTATCAGCCACATTAACTGTAAATAATAAGATGAGACATTTTACAAATACTCTTGGAATAGATAGATTTATTCATAGAGAAGAAGTAATTGAGCCAATTTTTGATTATAAAAATAGAATAAAGATTATAACATTAGATGATATATCATCTTATAAAAATAAAGAATTTATATCAGATATGAGTAAAGTTATAAGTAACTTATCACCACATACAAATGGGCATATGTTATCTTTATTTAACTCAAAAGATAGACAAGAAAAGACTTATGAAGTGCTTAAAGACTATCTTCATAAGCAAAACACAGAAATATATATGAGTAAAAAATATATAAAAATTTTAAAAGATTTAAATAAGAAATGTGTTATTTTAGGTTCAAAGGGATGTTTTGAAGGTGTGGATATACCGGGAGATGGGCTTATTTGTGTTACTTTAGATAAAATACCAAATTTAAATCCCAAAGATCCTCTTTATTCAACTATTATGGCTAAATTTAATAAAACTTACTATGATATTAATCAGCCACAAATGATTATTAAATTAAAACAAGCCATGGGAAGAATACTTAGAAGTAAATATGATTATGGATGTTTTATCATATTTGATATGGGAAGAAAAGAAAATTTATATAGACTAAAAAAGGATTTGCATAATTGTCAAATAGTAAATACTGATCAGTACAATATTCCTTATGTTATTAATAATCACTTGACTTCTTGTAGAAAAGAAATAATAAGAGACTTAATTCATGATATTAGTGATGGTGAAGTAATTAGAAATATGAGTGATATGAAAGATATTGAAGAATATATTAATGAAGAAATTAATAATAGATCAATAAATGCTAATATCAAAGTGAATAGTGAAAAAAATTATTTATTAAAGTATTTTGACTTAAAATATTTAATAAATAAGGAAATAATTCGAAAAAACTAGGTTTTAAATTAAAAAGTAAAATATAATAAAAAATTATATGGCTTCTATAAAAAAATATGAAAATATACAAAAAAAACAATCCATTGAAAATGCTAAGTTTTCTATGGATTATTTTTTTGAAAAAGTTAGAAATGTTAAAATATACAGAAAATTCAAATTAATTTAAAAATTAAAATTCATTTTTTATCCAAAAACTGACAAAAAATGATTGTAAATATAGAATAAGTTTAACATATGAAAAGGGAGGAATTATTAATGAGCACAATTGTAAAAAATGTTCAATCGCAAAGGGAAAAGAAAAGTTTCTTTCAAAAGAACCTTGATATGATTGAAAGAGTGGGAAATAATTTACCACACCCAATTACTTTATTTGGATTATTTTGTTTAGCCATAATGGTTATATCAGCAATATGTTCTGTGATGGGAGTTTCAGCAACAGGAGAGTTAATTGATAGAACAACTAATGAAATTTCACAGCAAACTATAACTGCAGTAAACTTACTTTCAAGAGAAGGTATTGTATATATGTTAGAAAACGCAGTTAATAACTTCGTTACTTTTGCACCACTTGGAATGGTACTAGTTGCTATGCTTGGTATAGGTGTGGCAGAAGGTAGTGGATATATATCTGCTTTACTTAAGAAATCTGTTCAAGTTACACCAGCAAAACTTGTTACACCGATGGTTATTTTCCTTGGTGTTATGTCAAATATAGCATCAGATGCAGGATACGTTGTTTTAGTTCCATTAGGAGCTCTTATATTTATGTCATTTGGTAGACATCCTTTAGCTGGTCTTGCAGCAGGATTTGCTGGGGTATCAGGAGGATTTAGTGCAAATTTAATAGTTGGAACAATAGATCCAATGTTAGCTGGTCTTTCTACAGAAGCGGCAAAAATGATAGATCCAAATTATGTAGTATCACCTACAGCAAATATGTTTTTCATGATGGTGTCTACTTTTTTAATAACAGGTCTTGGATGGTTTATAACTGATAAAATAGTTGAACCAAGATTATCAAAACATTCTTTAGAAAAA
>JALFMW010000102.1 GCA_022782605.1 Clostridium sp.
AATTAAGGGTCATACTGACTCTGGTCAATTTATTCCTATTCAAAAAGCTGCAACTTTTGCTCTTGATAATTATGAAAATTTAATTAATGAAAATATAAAAAGATATTCTAGAAGATTTGATTTATTAGTTAATGTTCTTAAAGATGTAGGATTTAAAGCTTTTAAACCTAAGGCTGGATTTTATGTTTATGTTTCCATACCAAAAGGTGCTGGAGATGTTGACTTTAACAGTGCAGAAGATGCTTTTTCTTATATTTTAAATAATTCTATGATTTCAACTGTCCCTTGGGATGACTGCGGTGCTTATTTAAGACTTTCTGTTACTTATGATGCTAATGATGAAGAAGATGAAATTAATCTAATGAATGAACTTTATAAACGATTAAAATCACTTAATTTAAGATTTTAAAATAAGAAGTGGCTAAAATATAGTAATTAGCCACTTCTTTTATAATATAATTTATTTTGCTACTTACAATTTATATATCCTTAACTAGGTTATTTGCCCATTTTTTAGACAAGGCTCTTGGTACTCCAAATATAAATTTAGCAATTTCTTCTGTATAAGTAAGGGCAACTAAAATATAAATTGGAACTCCCTTAAATGCTGCCAAAAATGTTAATGGTAATGAAACAAACCACATACATCCCATTTCTAAAAATAAAGCATATTTAGTATCTCCACCACTTCTCAGTACTCCTATTATAATAAAAGTATTAAATGTTTTAAGTGCCATTAGAATACCCATAATTATAAATATTTTTCTTATATCAGGTGCCAGGCTTGCTGATACACTAAATATTTTTAACAATCCTGGAATACATATTATCAATAATCCACCAAATAAAGCACCTGCCAATGTTACTAATACTGAGAATTTCTTAGTATAATGAATTGCTTTATTAATATTATCTGCACCAAGTTCATTTCCTATCATAATTGATGATCCTATGGCAATACATACAGCTGTCATTATAAAGAAATTCCCTGTACTTGATGCTATTTGGCTAGCTGCTATTGCTGATGTTCCTGCTTTTGAGTACGCAACTGCATATAATACGGTACCAAATGCCCATAAAGTATCATTTAAAAATGTTGGCAGTGTTTTTGATACATAAGCTTTTGATAAATCTTTATTTATTAATTTTACATCTTTCAATGTGAATCTTAATTCATAATCATTTTTTATAAAATAAACATAGCTTACTAATAAAATTAATTCTATTATTCTAGCTATCAATGTTGCTAAAGCTGCACCACTTGCTCCTAGTGCTGGTATTCCCAGTTTTCCAAATATAAATATATAATTTAATATTATATTTATTGTAAGAGAAATTGTACTACATATCATTCCTAATTTAGGATTTCTAATACTTCTTGATCCCATACTAAATACATTACTAATAGCTATTATAGGATAACAAAATCCTATTATAGAAAAATAATCTATGGCAACCTTAATAACTTTTTCATCATGAGAGAAGAAATTAATTATAAATTTAGGAGAAAAAACAGCTATTAATAAAAATAATATCCCTAAAACTAAAGATGATATTACACTTAGTGCTGTAATTTTTCTTATATTATCTTTATCGTTTTTTCCATAAAATTGTGCTATAAATAATCCTGCTCCACCTATAATTCCAGATAAGGCCATATTGTATAAGAAAAAGTATTGATTAGCAATACCAATTGATGCTACGGATACTTCTCCTAAACCACCTACCATAACTGTATCTATCATATTTATTAAACTAGATAATAAATTTTGAATAATTATAGGAATACATAAAGTAACCAACGTCTTATAAAAATGTTTTTTTTCTTCGTCTAATCTTAATAAATTCTGCAAACTTTCACCTCATATTTTTGTTTTACATATAATGATTTTAATTTATTTTTTATACTATAATAATATATCAAATTTTAAATATTTTTTAAATTAATTATAGTTTATTATACAAAAAAGACTATTATATAACTAATACTAGTCATATAATAGTCTTTTAATAAATTCCTATGCTTTAATTAAGCTTGTTTCCCAAAGTATCTTTCTAATAATCCTAAGAATGCTTTACCATGTCTAGCTTCATCTTTACACATTTCATGAACTGTATCATGTATAGCATCTAATCCTAATTCTTTAGCTCTCTTAGCTAATTTTAATTTTCCATCAGTTGCTCC
>JALFMW010000105.1 GCA_022782605.1 Clostridium sp.
AAAACATGGATGCTTATATTTTTATCAATATTTAGCTTATCATCTTTTTGTAGATTATAAATCTCAATATTCTTATTTCTACATGAATTAAGTAGGTTATTATAATGCTGAGAATGATCTTTTTGATTAGGTGTATATACTTTTTTTACATTGAAATTATCAATAACATTATCTAAGCTACCAATATGATCTTTATCAAAATGAGTGGCTATTATAATGTCTATGTTTTTTACTTTATTCCATTTTAAATAGGAATTTATAATTTTATAAGAATCTTCATCGCCACCATCAATTAATATATTCTTTTTTTGAGGAGTTTTAATTAAAATGCAATCTCCTTGACCAACATCAATCATATGTATGGATAAAAAATTATCGTATTTATTGCAACCACTAAGGCTTAATATAAAAATTAGAATAATTATTAATTTTATATTTTTACTCAAGTTTTATCCTCCTACTTAAGAAAGTTCATAATTTATTCATAATTATTGATTAAAATATAAGTTAGTATACATCTGGGAAAATATAAATTGTGAAATTTATGTAAAAAATTTTGTTTCGATTAGATAAAAGTGCTATTATATACAGTAGACAAAATAAAATAAATATTTGATTTCAAGTAAAATGTTTATATAAATTTTGTTAGGGTATTATATATATTAAGTTTAATTTAGGGCGAAAATATATTTAAAAATAAATTTTTTATGAAAAATTAATATTTATCATGAGATTTTAAGTAACAAATAGGAGGAAATTATGATATTCAAAGATATAGATATGGAATCAAGAGAAATTCTTAATCCATATTTTGATTTAGTTGATTATGAAGCATGTGAATACTGCTTTAATACATTATATATGTGGCAGCATTTATATAAAACAGGTTATTATATAGGAGATGGATTTGCTGTAATAGTTGCGGAATATGAGGGGCATACATTCTCCATACTACCTTTAGCTAAAAATGAAGATATGCCAAAAGTTATAGAATTTGTTATAAACTATTTTGAAAAAGAGCAAAAGAAAATTTATTTCAGAGGAATAACTAAAGAAGTAGTTGAGTTTTTAAAAGAAAATTATCCAGGAAAATTCGATTATGTTGAAGAAAGAGATTTATTCGACTATGTTTATGATGGAGAAAGTATGAGAACTCTTAAAGGAAGAAAGAACGTTAAAAAGAGAAATCATATAAATTTCTTCTTAAAAGAATATGAAGGTAGATTTGAGTATAGATTACTTGATGAAAATGATTTTGATGCGTGTTTACAACTAGTTGAAGAATGGACAAGCAACAAAGAAGAAAATAATGCTGTAGATGAAGATATGAAAGAAGAACTTATCGGAATTAAAAAGTTATTTGCAAACTTTGATATTATAAAAGATAGACTAAAAATAGCAGGTATATTTATAGATGGAAAATTAGAAGCATTTACAATGGGAGAATATATTAATCCTAATATGGCACTAATTCATATAGAAAAAGCTAATCCAATGATAAGAGGTTTATATCCATATATAAATCAACAATTCTTAGTTAATGAATTTAGTGATGTGGAATTTGTAAATAGAGAAGAGGATTTAGGTATAGAAGGTCTTAGAAAAGCTAAGCTTTCATATCATCCAGTTAAATTTATTGAAAAGTATACTGTTAGAGAGGTATAAATTTTATGGAAATTAGGTTTGCAAGGGAATGTGAAAAAGATAATATAATGGAAATTTGGGACTATTGTTTTAATGATGGTCCTAAATTTACTGATTATTATTTCAATAATAAATATAAAAATTATAACACAATTGTAGTTGAAGAAGAGGCAGAGATAGTCTCTTCTCTTCAATTAAACCAGTATAGAATACAACTAAATAATCAAATATACAACACATCATATGTGGTTGGAGTATCTACATTGCCTGAAGCAAGAGGCAGGGGGTATATGAAATATATGATGGAATTTATGTTAAATGAATTATATAAAAAGAATCAATTGATATCAATATTAATGCCTATTGATTACAGACTATATAGAAAATATGGATATGAACATTGTTATGATCAAATAGAATACGAAATTGATATTGAAGATTTAAGTGGATTTAAATCTACAGGAAGTTTAAAGAGAGCAAAATTAAATCATATAAAAGATATGCTGGAAATAGAAAATGCATATTTAGATAATCTAAATGGTAGAGTCATAAGAGATGAAGATTATTATGAAAATCTATTCAAAGATGTTGAAAGTGAAGAAGGTAATATATATATTCATGTAAATGGGAGTAGTGACGGATATATAATCTACTTTATTAACGGAGAAAGTATTTTTGTAAGAGAGTTATATTATAAAAATTTAAATGCTCTAAAAGGAATGTTGAGGTTTTTATATAATCATAATACTCAATGTAAAAAAGTAAATATAATGTCACCTGTAGATGATAAAATAAGATTTATTTTATCTAATCCAAGAAATGTAAGTATGAAATTAAAGCCATTTATGATGGGTAGAATTATTAATTTTAAAAAATACTTGGAAAGTTTAAATATAGCAAGTAATAAAAAATCAAGTTTAGTAATTTCTGTTAAAGACGATTATATAAAAGAAAATAATAAAATATTTAAAATAAATTTAGAAAATAATAAATTAAGCTTAGAATCTGGTAATTTTGAATATGATGTAGAATTTAATATAAATACTATATCTCAATTGGCATTTTCATATATAAATGGAAGAGAAGCTTACTTACTAAATGAACTTGAAGAGAATAAAAGAGTTATTGAGTTTTTAGATTTAATTTTTACTAAAAAAGAAAACTATATTAATGAATATGTTTAGAAAAAAGGCAACCTAGGGTTGTCTTTTTTTATTCCAATTGCTTTATGAATCAAAGGTCCTACTTTATAAGATTGTTAACATCATTAGTGAAGTGAATTTTTTATTTGAAATGAATTTGTGTATACAAAATTTTTAACATTTGTTGAAAAAAGTAAGAAAACAGACTACTATTATAGATATTTAGAAAACTAGTAAAATAAAGATGGGGTGAGATATATGGCAATTAAATATGCTAAAAGAATGGATTTATTTAAAAAATCAGAATTAGGGGAAATACTAAAACTTATTGAACAACCAGATATAATATCTTTTGCAGGAGGATTGCCAGCATCAGAGTTATTTCCAGTAGAAGAAATGAAAAAAGTATCAGTTAAAGTATTAGATGAAAGTGGAGAAGAAGCATTGCAATACTCAGGTTCTCAAGGTTATTTACCTCTTAGAAAACAAATAGCAAAGAGAATGAATGATAAAAGTAAAACACATGTAACAGAAGAGGATATACTTGTAACTAGTGGTTCTCAGCAGGCTTTAGATTTTGCAGGAAATATATTCTTAGATGAAGGGGATATAGTGCTATGTGAAAGCCCATCTTATTTAGGAGCTTTAAATGCATTTAAAAACTACCAGCCTAAAGTAATAGAAGTTCCAACTAATAAAGATGGAATGATAGCAGAAGAGCTAGATAAAATATTAGAAGAAAATAATAGAGTTAAATTTATATATGTAATACCAGATTTCCAAAATCCAACAGGAATAACTTGGTCACTTGAAAGACGTAAAGCATTTATGGAAGTGATAAATAAACATGAGGTACCTGTTATAGAAGATAATCCATATGGAGAACTAAGATATGAAGGAGAATTTCTACCTGCATTAAAATCATTTGATACAAAGGGTTTAGTGATATATTTAGGAACTTTTTCTAAAATATTCTGTCCAGGATATAGATTAGGATGGACTTGTGCATCAAAAGAAATACTTAGAAAATTTATAACATGTAAAGAAAATTCTGATTTACAAACATCTACAATAGGTCAAAGAGAACTTAGTAAATATATAGATGATTATGATTTAGATGAACATGTTGAAAAAATAAAATTAACATATAAAAAACGTAGAGATTTAATGTTAGATTGCATGAAAAAAGAATTTCCAAAAGGAGTTACCTTTACTCAACCGGATGGTGGCTTATTTACTTGGGTTAAACTACCTGAAAAACTAAATGCACAGGATCTTATGGAAAAATGTGTAGAAAATAAAGTGGCTTATGTACCAGGAGGATTTTTCTTCCCAGAAGGTAATAAAGAAAATTACTTTAGATTAAACTATTCAAGTTCTAAAGAAGATAAGATAGTTGAAGGGATAAAAAGGCTGGCAGATGTGTTAAAAGAAGCTGTAAATGAGATTGTTGAAGTAGAAGTGTAAATTTACTATATTTAATAGAGAATTTGTAGGAGAGGAATTATATTGAAAAATATGATTCCTCTATTATTATGTTTATGTTTGAAAAAATATTAAGGTGATGATAATAAAGATAAATAAAGTAAATTAGGGAGGAAAGATGAGAAGGCCATTGCTTATAGTATTTATATTTTTATTATTCATATCTTTTATTTATACAAATAATAGACCTCTTGATAATATTAAAGACAAAGAAAGAATAACTATAGAGGGTGTTGTAAAGGATAAAATTGAAAAAGATAAATATGACCAATATAAAGTTGAAAAATACTTAGTAAATGATTACAGTAGAAAATTAGACATAAAAATAGGTAAAATAGTTAAAATAAATGGAAGTATAAAAAGTTTGGATAAAATGAACTTTGATGATTTTAATTATGGTAGATATGTAAAAAGTATGGGATACAAAGGCATAATAGCAATAAAAAGATATACTACTATAGGAGAGAATAGATTTTATACTGTTTTAGGAAAAGTAAAATTCAGTCTTAGAGATACATTTAGGTATTTGTATAAAGATAAATCTGATTTTATTAATTCTTTATTGTTAGGTCAAAAGGAAAATTTAACAGAACAAGAAAAGGAAATGTTCTCTAAAACAGGAACAAGTCATATTATAGCAATTTCTGGACTTCATACAGGAGTGTTATGTACAATGATTGCTATTATAATTAAAGGGATTAATAAGTTTTATAAACTTTTAATATTAACTATTATGATGGCTTTATACAGCATAATGGTGGGATTTTCTCCATCTGTTGCTAGATCAATAGTATTTGTAGTTATAATGTATATGGCTATTTTTTTAGAAGAAAAAAGAGATGGAATATGTACCCTGTCCTTGATAGGTACGTTTTTAATTATAAATAATCCTTATATAATTTATAACACATCTTTCCAACTATCATTTTTAGCAACTTTATCAATTATATATTTTTATAAAATAATTAATAAATACTTGAAAGTTGGTATAATATCTATAAGTTTAAGTGCAAATATATTAACTTGGCCTATAATGTATTATGTGTTCAAAGGATTACCTATATTATTTCTTGTTGGCAATGTAATTGTTGTTCCTGTAATTGGAGTGATAATGAATTTAAGTATAATTAGTATTATAATATTTCAATTTAGCGTTTTAATATCAAAATTTTTAGCATATTTGAACAAAAGCATTATTATTGTGGTATATTATTTATTAGACAAACTCGCAATGACGAAATTAGCATATATTGAAATAAACAATCCTAAATTAGTTTATGTAACTTTTTATTACATTTTAATTTTTTCATATATGATATATAGAGAGTTAAAAATTATGAAGGAGCAAGAAAATGGATTACAAGGATATTATAAGGAATATTAAAAGTAAAAACTTTGAAAATATATATCTTTTATATGGTAGAGAATATTATTTAATTGATAATGCCATTAAATCATTAAAGGGAAGTCTTAATGAATCTATGATAGATTTTAACTTGGATGTCATAGATGGTAAAGAAGTAATGTTAGATCAATTATTAAGCTCTATTGAAACTTTACCTTTTATGGATGATAAGAAAATAACTATTGTAAAAGACTTTGAATTATTAAAGGGAAAGAGAAAAAACTTTTCAGAAGGTGACGAAAAATATTTTATAGATTACTTGAATAATATATCTGAAAGTACAGTTTTAGTATTTATCGTATATGGAGAAGTAGATAAGAGAAAGAAAATAGTTAAAAAGATACAAGAAAAAGGTATTGTATTTAACTGTGATAAAATTTCTGATATGGACTTATTCAAATGGACAAAGAGAAAGTTTGAAAGTTTTGGTACCATAATAGAAAATGCACAAGTTATGTATTTTATTGAATCTCAAGGATATAGAGATAAAAATAGTGAAAAGACACTTGCAGATTTAGAAAATGAAATAATTAAAATTAGTTCTTTTGTAGGGAAGGAAAATAAAGTAACTAATGAGATTATAGACAGATTATCACAAAAGAAAATAGAAAATGATATTTTTAAATTAATTGATTATATAGGTGAGAAAAATTCTTCCTCTGCTATTAAGATATTGAATGATATGATTGAAGAGGGCGAATCTGTTCTTGGTATATTTGCGATGATAAGTAGACAGTTTAAAACTGTTCTTCAAGTAAAACAATTACAACTTGAAGGAAGATCAATCAATGATATATGTCAAATGCTAAATGTAAGACAATTTGTCGTTAATAAAGCATTAAAACAAAGTCGTAATTTCTCCAATGAAGTTATTATAGACATGCTAAACTTTATATTAGAGAATGATTTTAAAATAAAAAATGGATTGATAAAAGATACTTTGGCAGTTGAGATATTAGTAAGTAAATATTGTCAGAGAAATATTAGTTAAAAGTCTTAGTAAAAAAACTAGGACTTTTTTTAAAGAAATTATCCTTATTATATTATTAAAAATTATGTGATTATCAGATGAAATGGAGTAAGGAGTAAAATAAAGTTAAATTTATTTAGAAATAATAAAATAAAAAAACCCTTGATAGAAATCAAGGGTTTAAATTTATAAAAATTAAACTGTTATTATGCGTTCATTGCGTTTAATTTTTGAGCTAATTTAGCAACTTTTCTAGCTGCAGCATTTTTGTGTATAGTTCCTTTAGATGCTACTTGGTATATTCTTTTTTGAGCATATTGGAATCTAGCTGTAGCTTCTTCTTTGTTTCCTGCAGTAACAGCTTCATCGAATCTTCTTATAGCAGTTTTTAATTGAGATTTTCTAGCTTTGTTTAAAGCAGTTTTCTTATCGATAACTTTTATTCTCTTTTTAGCTGATTTTATGTTTGCCACGAAAAACACCTCCTCGTAAATATAGTTATTCTCATCGTCAACATATTAGATTTTAACAGAAATAAATATAAAAATCAAGAGTTAATATTTATTAGTTAAATATAATTTGCTAACTGTTTTTTCGCGCAAGACATACTTTATCATATATAAAAATATTTAACAATAATGTATTTAAATATTCATAAAACTAATAAAAATGATAAATAATGTTTAAAATGCTATTACATGTCAATAATCATAATATCATTTAATTAGATACTGGAGGAAGCTATGATAAAAATTAGAACAGATTTAGCTGTAGAAGCGAGAGAAATAATTGAAGAAAGTGGTAATAGTAGTGAAATACCAGGAGTTAAAACAGTAAATAAACAACTTGATGATTGTGTAGTAACAAAAGTTGATGTATTAGATGAACAAGGTTCTCAAATAATGAATAAAGGAATTGGTACATATGTAACATTGGAAAGTAAATTAATGAAATATGATGATGATGAATCTAGGGAACAAATGATAAAATATTTGGTTGATGAGCTTAAAGAAATATTTGGTCCAGATGAACATAAAAAAACTTTAGTAATAGGTCTTGGAAACTGGAATATAACATCAGACGCTTTAGGCCCAAGAACTGTATCAAAAACTCTTGTAACACGTCATATTTTTAAAAATTATAATAAGGAATATGATGATGATTTTACGGAAGTATCAGCGCTAAGCCCGGGCGTTATGGGAGTAACAGGATTGGAAACAAGTGAAACTGTAAAGGCTATAGTTGATACTATAAAGCCAGATCGTGTAGTAGCAATAGATGCGCTAGCTTCTAGAAAGATGGATAGAGTAAATTCTACTATACAGATATCTACAGCTGGAATTTCACCAGGTGGAGGAGTAGGAAATAAAAGAAAAGCTTTAAATAAGGACTACTTAGGAGTTGATGTTATAGCTATAGGTGTACCAACTGTAGTTGATGCAGCAACCCTTACGAGTGATGTTTTAGATATGGCTATAAATAATTTGATGGAACAATCAAATGAAGGTGAAGTATTTTACAATATGCTTCAAAAACTACAAGAAGAAGAAAAATATCAATTAATTAGAGATTCACTAGATCCTTATGATAAAAATTTGATAGTTACACCTAAAGATATTGATGAGACTATAGAAAACTTAGCCATAATAATTAGTGAGGGATTAAATAAATCTCTTCATCCTGGAAGAACTTCGTAACAAGGAGGAATTTGAATGATAAAAAATAAAATAAAAGCTATAGAAATTGGATTTTTAATAGTTTGCATTTTACCTACTGTTTCTCAAGCCTTAGATAAAGAAGATATTTTAAAATATTTGGTTAAATCGTCTTATCCAGAAGTGAAGGTTATAGATGATGAAGGTAATGAAAATAATACAGAAAATGATAAAACTACAAATAATGAGGATGATAAAGAATTCGTTAATGTTTATGTAGGAGAAGAAAATATACCACAAGAAAATGAAAGCAATGATAAGGATTTAAAAGAAACTAGTAGTACATTAAATTCTAATTACAAAAATGATTTAAGAGTTACAAAGGATAGACCGCAAATATTAATATATCATACTCATAGTAGTGAAACTTATTCAGATTCTTCAAAAAATAATTATCACTCAACTGATATAGAACACTCTGTTATGGCGGTGGGAAATGTCTTATCAACGGAATTAACAGAAAAAGGATGGGGAGTAGTACATAGTACAAAATATAATGATTTATCATATAATGAGGCCTATGCAACAAGCTCTAAAACAATAAAATCTATTTTATCAAAGTATGACTCTGTAAAAATTTCTATAGATTTACATAGAGATGGTCAAAGTTTAAAAACTGAACAAGCTAAAAAAATAGCTCACGATAAATATACTACTGAGATAAATGGAGAAAAAGTTGCTAAATTTTTCTTAGTTGTTGGCCAAAGAAATGAAAATGTAGGAGAATTAAAAAGACAGGCAGAAGGCATAACTTCGTTGGCAGAAAAAAAATACCCAGGTTTAGTTTGTCCAGTAGTTACAAAGCAATATGGAAGATTTAATCAATATATAGCAGATAATGGTTTGTTAATAGAAATAGGAAATAATGCAACAAGTACTAAAGAAGCTGAAGCAACTTGTAAGTATGTAGCTGAAATATTAGATGAATACTATTCAGAGTTTAAATAATAATTAAAATAAGATGATGGTATAGAACATGAGTAGATTAGAAAAAAACTTAAATAATAAAAAATCTAAAAAGAAATATAAATCAATATGTAGGATAGTATTTGTATTTTTTATGATGATAATTACTGTAGGTGGTATATTTTTAATTGATTACAGAATTAATGATATGCTAGATGAACCTAGTAAAAATACTCTTACAAAATATATAAATACATTTTTAAAATAATATTGTAGATTATTATATTAAGGAATATAAACTATAAAAATGAATTAAAATAATAAAAAATAAGGCTTAACTAATAAGTCTTATTTTTTTGTAATATAGTACTTATTTACAGAAAAGCAGATATATTATAAAATAAAGTTTATGATAATAACTTATTTAAGGAGGAATAAAGGTGGACAAACAAAGTAGAACTAGAAACTTTAGTATAATTGCCCATATAGATCATGGGAAGTCTACCTTAGCTGATAGATTAATACAGTACACAGGTTTAGTAAGTGATAGAGAAATGAAAAGTCAGTTATTAGATAACATGGACTTAGAAAGAGAAAGAGGAATCACTATTAAACTTCAAAATGTTAGATTAATATATAAAGCTAAGGATGGCAATGAATATTATTTAAATCTTATAGATACTCCAGGTCATGTGGATTTCAACTATGAAGTATCAAGAAGTTTAGCAGCTTGTGAAGGCGCATTACTTGTAGTAGATGCAGCGCAAGGTGTAGAGGCTCAAACTTTAGCTAATGTTTATTTAGCCCTAGATCAAGATTTAGAAATATTACCAGTAATAAATAAAATAGATCTTCCAAGTGCAAGACCAGATGAAGTTAAGGAAGAAATAGAAGATTTAATAGGGCTTGATGCAAGTGAAGCGCCATTAATATCTGCTAAGAGTGGTTTAAATATAGAGGATGTATTAGAAGATATAGTTGCTAATGTACCAGCACCTACTGGAGATGCAGATAAACCATTAAAGGCCTTAATATTTGATTCATACTATGATGCTTACAAAGGTGTTGTGGCTTATGTTAGAGTATTTGAAGGTGAAGTTAAAAAAGGTATGACTATCGAGATGATGAATACTAAGAAAAAATTTGAAGTAACAGAAGTTGGTGTAATGGCACCAGGAGCTACTGAACTTGATAGTTTATCTGCAGGTGATGTTGGTTATATAGCTGCTAGTATAAAAGATATAAGAAGCTGTCATGTAGGTGATACTATAACAGATGCTAATAATCCAACAGAAGAACCTTTAGAAGGATATAAAAAAGCAACTCCAATGGTTTACTGTGGTATATATCCAGGTGAAGGTGAAAAATATGAGAACGTAAGAGATTGCTTAGAAAAACTACAAGTTAATGATGCGGCTCTTGAATTTGAACCAGAAACATCTGCAGCTTTAGGATTTGGTTTTAGATGTGGATTCTTAGGATTGTTACACTTAGAAATAATACAAGAAAGATTAGAAAGAGAATATGATCTTAACTTAGTTACTACAGCTCCATCTGTTATATATAGAGTAACTAAAAATGACGGTGAGGTTGTTATGATACAAAATCCTACAAACTTACCAGAACCAAGTGAAATAAAAATGATAGAAGAGCCTATAGTTAAAGGGGATATAATCGTTCCTAAAGATTATGTAGGTACTGTTATGGAACTATGTCAAGAAAGACGTGGAACTATGATAAATATGGAGTATATAGACGAAAAGAGAGTTATGCTTCAT
>JALFMW010000122.1 GCA_022782605.1 Clostridium sp.
GACTTCAACATTTTAAAATATGCCTTCTTAAATGCCTATTTGCAAACAGGACTAAAAAGCAATATAGACGAGGCAGTAGTTGCTAAAGCTAAAACTATTGGAATTGAAAATAGTTTAAAAAAATATAAAAAAATAGATGAGATTCCTTTTGACTTTTCTCGTAGGTGTTTATCTGTAGCAGTAGAAATTGATAATAAAGATGAATTAATAACAAAAGGTGCTGTTGAAGAAATTCTAAATATTTGTACAACATTTGAATATAAGGGACAAACGGAAAAGCTTAGAAATGAAAAAATAGAAAACATGAGAAAAATTTGTAAAAACTTAAATGAGGAAGGCTTTAGGGTTGTTGCCATTTGTAAAAAAATTATAAATAATAATAAAAAAGATTTTAATAGTACTGATGAAAAAGACATGACTTTACTAGGTTTTATTGGTTTTCTTGATCCACCAAAGGAAAGTGCAAAAGAAGCAATAGAAGGTTTAAATAATGCAGGAATAAGAGTTATGGTTCTTACAGGTGATAATGTAGAAGTTACAAGATGCGTTTGTAATAAAGCAGGGATAAATTCAAAAGAAATCATAACTGGAAATAAAATAGATACATTATCAGATGTAGCACTATCAAGATTATTAAAAAGAAATAATATATTTGCGAAACTTTCTCCAATACAAAAAGCAAGGATTGTTAGAGTTTTAAAACAAAATGGAAATGTTGTAGGATATATGGGAGATGGAATAAACGATAGTCCAGCGTTAACAAATTCCGATGTTGGAATTTCTGTTGATACTGCAGTTGATATAGCAAAAGAAACTGCAGATATTATATTACTTGAAAAAGACCTTAATGTACTATTAGATGGTGTAATGGAACGGAAGAAAAACATATGTAAATTTAATGAAATATATAAAAATGGCAACAAGCTTCAACTTTGGGGAAGTAGTTTCAGTAATTATTGCAAGCATTGTACTACCATTTTTACCTGAAACACCAATTCAACTATTAGTAGAAGGATTATTATATGACTTTGGTCAAATGACAATTCCGTTTGACAATGTAGATAAAGAATTGATTGAAAAGCCAAAAAAATTAAATATAAAAAGCTTAAAAAGGTTTATGTTTTTTATGGGTCCTGTAAGTTCACTATTTGATATAGTTGTATTTTTACTATTATGGTTTGTTTTCATAGTTAGAGATGTTACACACTTTCAAACAATATGGTTCACTTACAGTATAGTATCAAATTTAATAGGAATGCACATTATAAGAACGGCAAAAACACCATTTATACAAAGTAATGCACATAAGGCTGTTTATATATCTTCAATTCTGTTAATTATAATAGGAATTTTAGTACCATTTACGCCTCTAGGAACTGCGATAGGCTTAGCACCAATTGCATTAAAATATATTTTCATGATATTTGGAGTCACATTCTTATATTGTATTGTAGCAAGTTATGCAAAGAAAATTTATATAAAGAAATATAAGGAATGGATATAGAAATAATAGAAGATAAGAGATGATTTGAATGAATCAATTAAAAATAGGAACATTTCATTTTAGCTATTGAATTTGTAGTACGATTTTTGACAAGGATAGGTAAAAAATAATTGCAAATTACACAATTTAGTAATTAGTTAGAAAAATAGTAAGTTGTAGGGGAGATAAAGTAATAGAGAAAATAAAAAATATATTCCAATAATTATATTATTAGATATAATTATTTACACATTAATAATTGTTACTTTATACTTAATATTATATTTCTGTAAATTAATGTTTAGAGAATGGATATATATAATATCTGCAATAATAATTATGTTTGGTTTTATTGTTGGAATAATACAATTGCTTTTAAAGATTAAGAAAAAAATTGTAAAGATTATTCTAATAAGCACATTTATTATGTTATTTTTAATATCAACTTCAATAATTTATTTTTTTGGAGCATTTGGCTATACCCCTGAACATGTTGTCGAAAAGGATGGGCAAAAGTTTGTTGCATATGTGAGTGGATTTAAGAGAACTTATGTGAATTACTAGGATTATAAAAATATATTTGTAGTTGAAAATCAGAAAAGAATAGAAGAATATTATGGCAAGGGTGGATTTGATACAATAGAAAATAAATATGGATATGAATATAATGTTGAAAGGACAACATACTACGATGAAAAGGGAGAGATTATATCTATAAATGAATAGACAAATTACAAGGTGTATTTTTAATTTTATTCGAACATCAAAAAAAATATTGACTTTAATTCAATAATGTGATATTTTTCATAGATAAAAAGTATTAGGAGGTAGTAATTATGGAATTAAAAGGATCAAAAACAGAGCAAAATTTAATG
>JALFMW010000168.1 GCA_022782605.1 Clostridium sp.
TTGAAAAAATTGAGAAAAATTAGATAATTTTTGATGAAAAACTTAAAAAAATTCAACAATTTTTGATAGAAAACAAAGAGCAGATATAGTGTATTGGAGATTTGAAAAATCAAATTTTAGATATGAATAATAAGCTTGATGCTTTACTTTCTGAAAGAACATTAAGACATTAATATACTTTTTAAGTATATAAAATAAATTATATTTTTAATGAAAAATAATGAAAATAAATATAAAAAGTTCATTAATTTTGAAAATAATTTAGATAAATAATATATGAAGTACAAAGTAAGTTAGTATGCAAAAAAACATGGGGTAACTATACGAACTGTTTGGAATTGGATTAACAAAGGAGAGTTGGATATAGTTAGAAATAAAACAAACCATGTTTTTATAATTGAAGATGAAAATAAAGATTTAGACGAACATGTTGCTATATATGCACGTGTATCATCTGCTGAAAATAAATCAAATTTAGATTCATAGGTAAAACGTTTAGAAAATTATTGTGCAGCTAAAGGATATAAAGTACTAAAAACCGTTTCAGAAATAGGTTCAGGTTTAAATGATAAACGAACTAAATTAGAAAAATTATTACTTGATCATTCAATTAAAAAAATAGTTGTTGAACATTCTGATAGGTTTTCTAGGTTTGGATTAAATTATATACAGAAATTATTAGAAATGCAAGGTCGGACAATAGAAATTGTAAATGATCAAAAAAGCGAACGTGATGATTTAATGCAAGATTTTGTATCAATTATTACATCATTTTGTGCTAGACTTTATGGTCAAAGAAGAACAAAGAGAAATACAGAAAAACTTATTAAAGAATTAAATAACGAATAATAGATTATGTTAAAGGCAATAAAGGTTAGAATATATCCAACTGATGTTTAGAAATAGTTTATTTCTAGACAGCTTGGTTGTTGCCGTAAGATATATAATTTATTGCTTGATTATAAGAAAACTGAATGGGAACAAAATAAACATTCAGTTGGATTGAAAGATATGGGTAAATATTTGACTGTATTGAAAACTAAAGATGAATATTTTTATCTAAACGAAGTTCATTCAAAAGTTTTGCAATAGTCAATGCAGGATTTAAATAAAGCATTTGATAATTTCTTTAAGTCATTAAAGAAAAATAAATCGGTAGGTTATCCTAAGTTTAAATCAAAACATGATAATAAACAATCATGTAGATTTCCATCTGATATATTTAATAGAACTAATTATAAATGTGATAAAATTAAAGGAAACAGAATTACTTTAATTAAATAGTTATCAGATATTCATTTTAAATGTTCAAAACGAGATGAAAAATATCTGAATAATAAACAACAACATATTAGATCTGTTACACTTACTAAAACTTCTTCAAATAAATACTATTTATCCATACTTATTGATTATCAACAAATTAAATATGAACATATTGATACTGTCATTGGTTTAGATTTAGGAATTAAAGATTTCTGTGTTGATTCAAATGGAAATAGATATGAAAATAAGCATTTTTATAAAAATTCAGAAAAAAGAGTTAAATTTTTAAGTAAATAGTTAAATCGTAAGCAAAAAGGAAGTAAGAATAAAAATAAAGCAAGAATATAGCTTGCTAAGTTTTACGAGAAAATAACAAACAGAAGAAATAATTACTTACATCAAATATCTTCAATGTTAGTTAACGAAAACCAAGTTATCTGTATTGAGGACTTGAATGTGAAAGGAATGATGTCTAATCATCATTTAGCTAAATCTATATAGGATTTAGGTTTATATGAATTCAGAAGATAGTTAGAATATAAATGCTAGTTTTATGGTCGTTAGTTAGTAATAATCAACCGTTTTTATCCATCGAGTAAGACATGCCATGAATGTGGTTTCATAAACAGTAAGTTAACATTGAATGATAGAGAGTGGATATGTCAAAAATGTGGCAAACATATTGACAGAGATTATAATGCAGCATTGAATATTCTTGATGAAGGATTGTATATTCTTGATGAAGGATTGAAACAAATATTATAAAGATATAAATAGGGTTGAGCTCACCCGAATTTAAGCTTGTGGAGAAACCAA
>JALFMW010000235.1 GCA_022782605.1 Clostridium sp.
GATGAAGGAACAAATAGAAGCAGTTAAAAGAATGCAAGATTATATAAATAATCATTTATTTGAGAAGATAACTCTTAACGATTTATCTAAGGTATCTCTCTTTTCTCCTTGGTATTCACATCGTATATTTTTACAATTTACAAAAAAGACTCCAGCCGATTATATTAGAAGACTTCGTTTATCTAAATCAGCCTTAAAATTAAGGGATGAAGATTGTAAGGTTATAGATGTTGCCTTTCAATATGGTTTTGGCAGTGTGGATGGTTATCAAAGAGCTTTTTTAAAAGAGTTTGGATGTAATCCTAAGGAATATTCTAAAAATCCAGTTCCTCTATACTTGTTTACCCCTTATGAAGTGAAATTTCCAAAAATAAAAAGGGGTAATAATGATATGAAAGAAGTAAAAAGTGTATTTGTGCAAGTTATAGAAAAACCACGTAGAAAGGTAATAATAAAAAGAGGTGTTAAGGCTAAGGATTATTATGAATATTGTGATGAAGTTGGTTGCGATGTATGGGGAATGTTAATGAGTATTAAATCTATAAGTGGTGAACCAGTTTGTATGTGGTTACCAAAGTCTTATATTTTACCGGGGACTTCACAGTATGTGCAGGGTGTGGAAGTAAAGATTGATTATGATGAATCTTTAGTACCAGAAGGTTTTGAATTAATAGAATTACCAGCTGCTAAATTCTTAATGTTTCAAGGAGAGCCTTTCGAGGAAGAAGATTATGAAGAGGCTATAGATGAAATTTGGCAGTCGATTAAAAAGTATGATCCATCATTTATTGGATATGAGTGGGATGAAGAAAATCCTCGAATTCAACTAGAACCTATTGGTGAGAGAGGATATATAGAACTAATGCCTATTAAATAGAAAGAAACATAAATTAAAATACAAGTATGTATGAAAATTATACACACTTGTATTTTGTTATTTTAAGATAAATTTTATTATATTTATATAAAGCATCAATAAATTAGAGAAGATTGTAATTTATACCAAGTAATGTTATTATATTCTTTAGAAAATTTGAGGGAGGGTGTTTTAATGAAAAAAGTAAAAAGTATTTTATTAAGTAGTATAATTGCGTTGGGGATGTTCTTTGGAGGAATAGTAAAAGACTCTAGACCAATAGAAGTAAATGCAAAGTCTAAGACTACATATGTTTACACAGCAAGTGGAAACAGATATTACCACAAATACAAATCATGTAAGTTTATAAAAAATAAAAGAAATAAGAAAAAAGTTAAATTAAAAACAGCTAAAAAAACTAAATATGCTTGTAACTGTTATAAGTATAGATAGTAGTCAAAAGCCTTGCTTATTGAAAATATAAGTAAGGCTTTTCTCATTTCGACAAACTCTTAGTTAATAAATGTTTACTATTATAGTATAAGACTAAGATAGAGGGGTATTTGAAAATGGATAATAAGGTGAAAAAATTTTCATATGTAGCAATGATGGAATATAAAACTAATGAAAAAATAAAACAGTCCATTGAGAGAGAAAATAAATTATATTCTAGAAATAATGAAGTTAGAAGTGAGTTTGAGAGAGATTATACGAGAATATTACATAGTTTAGCATATAGAAGATTAAAACATAAAACACAAGTATTTTTCAATACACAAAACGACCATATTTGTACAAGGATGGAGCATGTGGCTCATGTGGAATCAGTAAGTTATATGATTGCAAAGTCACTAGGATTAAATACAGAGCTAACCAAAGCAATAGCTATGGGTCACGATTTAGGTCATGCACCCTTTGGCCATGAGGGAGAATATGTTATAAAAAAAATCGTTAAAGAGCATCTAGGTAAAAATTTTTATCATGAGAAAAATGGCTTAAGAGCAGTTGATAAGTTAGATTTACTTCCAAATGATAAAGGAAGTTTAACAAACTTAAATCTTACTTATGCTGTGCGGGATGGTATAATATGTCATTGTGGAGAAGTTGATGAAAATGGCATTTTTCCTAGAGATGAAAATATAGATTTAAATACTATCAAAAAGCCTGGACAAGTTCAGCCCTTTACTTGGGAAGGTTGTGTGGTGAAAATTTCAGACAAAATAGCTTATCTAGGAAGAGATATAGAAGATGCTCTACTTTTGAAAGTAATAAATCAAAGTGATTTGCAAGAAATGTATGAATTAGCTCACAAATATGGACAAAAGACTATAAATAACTCAGTAATCATTAATGAACTTGTAAATGATTTAATAAAAAATAGTTCTTTGAAGAAGGGAATCTCTTTTTCTAATGAAAAGCAAAATTTCATAAATATTATCAAACAGTTTAATTATGATAATATTTACAACAATAAACAATTTAATTATTATAAAAAATATGCACATCTTGTGATAAATAGCATTTTTGAAGAGTTATCTAACTATTATGAAAATGAAAACACTATTAAAAATTTAGAAAAAAATATTGATAAAAGATATAGATTTCTTATAAGTGATTTTAAAGGATGGATAATTAAATATTGTGATGAAAGTATTATTAATACTAGGGATTTAAAAACTAGTCTTAATAATAAGAAAATATATGGTAAACTGGAAAGTGAAGAAATTTATAAAGAAGCTATAATAGATTTTATTTCTGGCATGACTGATTCCTATGCCATAAAGTGTTTTAATGATTTAATTTCTTTTTAGGAATAATTAAAGGTATGTACTAAGAGTACATACCTTTAATTATTTGACAGAAAACATTAATTTTTTCTACTTTTTATATTAATAATAATTTTATTTACTTAAGCTTTTTCCAACTGCACCAAAGGTATTTATGCATATATCCCCCACATATGCTAAATCTTCTGCAGTAAAAGAAGAAGGGAAGTTGTCTGAGAATAAAATTTGTGCAGAAGGAGGAAACTCATCATCAGCGGCCCAAATTATGAAACGAATAAATAAGCCATCTAAAAGTTTTAAATCATAAGCAATATCACCAGATGATACTCTTTCAGCACCGAGACTATCCATGATTTTTCCAAAGGTTTCTATTGAATAACCATATTTATAAGCAAGTCTCATTATACATCTTCCAGAAAATTGTGTAAAATAAGTTTCTCCCCATGGAATATCGCGATAAGATAAGAAAATTCCGCTAGTAGATGTAGGATTAGCACGTTGTAAGTAACGACAGATTAGTATTTTGGCATAAATGTTATCTTCCAATGGATGAGATATCATATTATCATCTTCATGAGTTACTTGAAAATCAGGATAATGTATATAATAAGTTGTTCCTAAGAAATCAAGGGTGAAGTTTTGAGTTTCTTCATTATAAGGTATTTTAACACGATTACTAACTTCCACTGGATCCAACTTTTTAAATTCATTTAAATAATGCTCCCAAGGCATACGTTCTTTGTTATCTTTTGCATAATTTAGTGTTTTAGTTGTCATTTCTGTCATTAAAAAATCCCCCTTTTTATGTTTTAAATAATAAATTTCTAATTGAAAAAATGTCTTCATAGATAATTTTAGCTACTTTATAATGGAATAACAATAATTAGTTAAAAATTATTAAATTATGAAGTTTGGATAGTATTTAATATATCTAACTATAGATGGAAATAGATAATATTATTTAATTACTAATATAAAGTATTGACAATAGAAAATAATACTTATATAATCAAATACAATAATAGTTGAGATAAATTAAATTTATATAAATTGAATTTGGAGTTGATAGTATGGATAAATATGAAGTAATAAAGCTTGATAATCAATTATGTTTTTCTTTATATGCTTTATCAAGGGAAATAATTAAAAAATATAAGCCTTTGCTAGATGAACACGGACTAACTTACACTCAATATATAGCTATGTTAGTAATGTGGGAAGAAGAGAAAATAGCATTTAAAGAATTAGGTAAAAGACTACATTTAGATTCGGGAACTCTTACACCTGTATTAAAAAAATTAGAAGCAATGGAACTAATTACAAAATACAGAAATAAAGATGATGATAGAGTAGTTACAGTTGAGCTTACTGAAAAGGGAAAAATATTAAAGGAAGAGGTTACTCATATTCCTATAGATGTGTATAAACTTTGTAAAACTGATGAAGTTGACTTAATAAATTTAAAACAACAACTAGATAAATTATTAAATATATTAGATTAAAGATAAAGGATTAAGCTTAAAACAGTTTAATCTTTAAATATGGATAAATGATTGAATTCAATTAAATTTAAAACAATCAAAAAGGAGAGTTATATGAGATTT
Organism: Clostridium sp.; assembly: GCA_022782605.1. Lineage (GTDB taxonomy): Bacteria > Bacillota > Clostridia > Peptostreptococcales > Peptostreptococcaceae > Terrisporobacter. Next base: position 4,248 of record JALFMW010000235.1, read on the forward strand.
TACGATTTTAAAGCAAGAAAAATGAATGGACAAGAAGTAAGAATGGATAATTATCAAGGAAAAGTTGTATTAGTTGTAAATACAGCTAGTAAATGTGGATTAACTCCACAATTCCAAGGTTTAGAGGCGTTATACCAAGAGTACAAAAACCAAGGATTAGAAATATTAGGTTTTCCTTGTAATCAATTTGCCAATCAAGATAAAGGAAGCAATGAAGAAATACATGAGTTTTGTCAATTAAATTATGGAGTTACTTTTACTATGTTTGAAAAAATAGAAGTGAATGGTGAAAATGCTCATCCGTTATATAAGTTCTTAAGAAAGGAAGCTAAAGGATTATTTGGTAACAAGATAAAATGGAATTTTACTAAATTTTTAATAGATTCTCAGGGAAATATAATAAAAAGATATGCTCCTACTGTTAAGCCACAACAAATTAAAACAGATATAGAAAAATTACTAAAATAATATAAAAGGAGACTTAGATAAAATGGAGAGAATAGATATAGCCATAGTTGGAAGTGGACCAGCTGGAATATCAGCAGCATTAAATGCAAAAATAAGAAATAAAACTTTCAAGGTATTTGGGACAAAAGAAATAAGTCCAAAGCTAGCGAAAGCCCACCAAATAAATAATTATCTAGGATTCTATGGAAAAAGTGGAGCAGAAATTAGAGATGAATTTGCAAAACACTTAGAATCAATGGATATTGAAATCACTGAAGAAAAAATAAATAACATATATTCTATGGGTGATTATTTTACATTAATGGGTTCAAAAAATACTTATGAATCAACAACAGTTATTCTTGCTACAGGGGTGAATTTTGGCAAACCTTTAAAAGGAGAAGAAGAATACTTAGGTAAAGGTGTGGGATACTGTGCAACTTGCGATGCACCTTTATATAAAGATAAGATAGTAACTATAATTGCTTATAATAAACACGAAGAAGCAGAAGCAAACTTTTTAGCACAAGTGGCATCAAAAGTTTATTATGTACCAATGTATAAAGAAGAAGTAGATGTGGATGAATCTATAGAAATTATAAAAGATATACCAGTAGAAATTGTAGGTGAACAATTTGTGCAAAAACTTATCTTAAAAAATAATCAAATAGAAACAGATGGTCTATTTATTCTTAGAGATAGTATATCTCCAGGACAACTAGTGCCAGGATTACAACTTGACAAAAATCATGTTCAAGTTGACAGAAAAATGAGAACAAATTTAAAGGGATGTTTTGCAGCAGGAGATATTGTGGGAACACCTTATCAATATATTAAAGCTGCTGGTGAAGGAAATATTGCAGCACTATCTGCCGTATCATATTTAGATGAATTAAAAAGAAATAGTAAATAATCAAAATACCTATAAATAGATGATACTATTTATAGGTATTTTACGTTATTGTAAAAATAAAAATAATGAGCAAAATAATATAAAAATAGATGAGGTATAAATTTATGAAAAGAGATATAATAGAGACTATTTATGAAATAAGTGAAGAATTTGATGTTATTATGAAAAATCATATTGTAATAAATAAAGACCTAAATGTAATATTATTTGCTCATTATTGTAGTAGTGAATTATTTTATAAACATTTTTATAAGATTTCTAGAGAAGTTTTTCATGTGAATAATTTAGCTAAGCGTAATCTAAAAGTATGCAAAACTGTATTAAAAAAAGCTGGTTATAAGAAAATCTATACAAAGGGAGTATTTTCTTTTTATGGTGACTTAAGACCTTTAGCACTAAAAGCTAATTTCGGAAAATGGGGAGATAATGGACTAATTGTCAATGAAAAATATGGAAGTGATTTTTTAATAAGTGCCATATTTTTTAAATAATAGTATTTAAGTGAACAAATTTTCACTATATTGTGCTTATTTATTGACAAATATTAATAAATGGAATAAATTATTGATAATGATTATCGTTTATATGAGGGTTTGATTAAATATATAATATATACTTTGTGAAAGAGAGAAGATTAAATGAAGAAAGAAATATCAATTTGTAATATAACAGCAAAACCAGATCAAAAAGCTCAAGGCTTTATAAATATATTAGATACAGAAACTAAAATGCCAATAACTATTATCAATGGGAAAAAAGAAGGAAAAACAGTACTAATTACAGCAGGAGTTCATGGTTGTGAATACCCAGGTATAAGAACAGCTATAGAATTGGCAAAAGAAATAAATCCTCAAGATATAAGTGGAAATATTATTATAGTTCATGTGGTAAATACAGCAGGTTTTGAAAAAAGAAGGGCTGCAATTATGCCAGAGGATAATAAAAATATTTTAAGAGTATTCCCAGGAGATGAAAATGGAACAATTTCAGATAAAATAGCACATGTAATCACAAATGAGTTAATATCAAAAGTAGATTATTATTTTGATATTCATGGAGGAGATTTGCATGAAGAGTTAATTCCTCATTTATATTATCCAGCAAAAGCAGATGAACAAGTAGTGAATAAATGCATAGAAATTGCAAAGCATTTTAATGTATCTTACTATGCACCATCAAATAATATAAACGGAACTTTCACTTCAGCAGCTATTAATAAAAATATACCAAGTTTATTAATTGAGCGTGGTGGCTGTGGCTTATGTAAAGAAGAAGAGGTAAATTTATATAAAGATGATATCTTAAATATATTATCTGTTTTAAATGTGATAAAATATGAAAGGTGTTCTAAAGAGTTTTCACCTAAAGAAATAAAGAAAGCTATTTATCTTGATGCAAGAGTAGATGGATGCTGGACATGTTTTGTAAAACCAGGTCAAGCAATTAAAAAAGGTGAAAAATTGGGAGAAATAAGTGATTACTTTGGCAATATAATAGATACTTATTATGCAGAATTTGATAGTACTGTTTTATATAATACAGTAGCTTATTCTGTATCAAAAGGAAGCTCCCTAGTAGCATACGGAAGATCTTAAAAAGAATATATGAGAAACATTAATTAGAAAATCACCTTCTTTGTTGAGGGTGGTTTTCTTAGTTTTGAAAGAAAATTTTACAATTTAAATCATATTAAATATGCATAAAAATATTTATGATATAATACTTTAGTACAATATAAAACATATTAGAAGTGAAAATTTTTAGATTTTAGAAAATATGAAATAGATAGACAATATTTAGAGGTGAAAATATGAGAAGTTCAGAAAATGAAATATATGAATTCAATAAAATAGATGCATATAATAAGTTGAAAGAAGCAATAAGCTATATTTCAGGAGAAAATGTAGAACAAAACTTCAAACAATTTATGATTTTATGCAAAACATCAGCATTGCAAGGAAATTCTCATGCTCAATATATAATGGGAATATTTTATGAAGAAGGTATATTAGGACTGGAAAGATATTTTGAAAGTAAAATAGAAGCTGATGAAAAATATTATGAAATGATAAATTATCAAAAAGCCCTTCAGTGGTATAAAAAATCTGCTATGGAAAACTATAAAGATGCTCAATATGCAATTGCTAATATGTACTTTAAAGGTATAGGTGTAGATGTTGATTATGAAAAAGCATTATACTACTTTAAAAGTAGTAAAACAGAATATGCTTGTTTTTATGTGGGATATATATATGAAAAAGGTTTAGGAGTGGAGCAAGATTACAAAACAGCAATCAAATGGTATGAAAAATCGGCTCAAATGGGTAACTCTAATTCAGCTTATAACCTAGGTGTAATGTATAAAATGGGACAAGGTACAGAAGTTGACTTTGAAAAAGCAATCAGCTGGTATGAAAAAGCAGCGCAAAAAAATAATGAAAATGCTATTTGTAATTTAGCTATGATGTATAGATTTGGTGAAGGAGTAGAAGTTGATTATGAAAAATCAATGGAACTTTACAAGAAAGCAGCTGAACTTGGCAGTGAATCAGCTATATGTCAAGTGGGATATATGTATAATCAAGGTTTAGGAGTAGAGCAAGATTATCTAAAAGCCCGTGAGTGGTATGAAAAGGGAGCAATTTTAGGTTATCCTGATGCTCAGTGTAACTTGGGATATATTTATCAAGAAGGACTTGGAGTGGAAGTAAACTATCAAGAAGCTATAAAATGGTATGAAAAAGCTATTGAACAAAATGAATCTATTGCAAAAAGTAATTTAGCAGAAATGTATATTTTCGGTCATGGTGTGGAAGTTGATTGTCAAAAAGCATTAGAGCTTTATGAAGAAGCCTTAAATGATGCCATAGAAGTTAATGATGAAGAGGAAATTTCTATAGTTCTATTTAATATTGCTGAAATGCATGAAAAAGGATATGGAATGGAAGTTAACTATGAAAAAGCAATAGAATTATATGAAAAATCAGCTAGCTATGGATTAGAAGAATCTATGGAAAAACTTGAAGAATTAAGAAAAATACTTAATATTAATGAATAAAAACTAAGATAAGAGTAAATTTAAATGCTCCCTTTATGGTATATAGTTAAAACAATAAAACTGCTATCATAAAGGGAGCATTGATTTATTTAATAATACTTGCAGAGAAATATATTCTTCATATTGAAATAGTAAG